>JANPJC010000090.1:0-9082 GCA_031425315.1 Chitinophagales bacterium | reverse complement strand
CGGCTCCTGTACAAATTGTCGCTGCGTTGCGTTGCTCAGCCATTCACTTCTCCCATTCAAATAACGCAACCTGTCTTTTATAACGGTTCTCTCCGACAAAGGCAGGTCTTCATCGTTCCATTTTTCTGTCATTGCGGTCACTTCCTTATAAATTTCGTCTGCATTTGGCAATGCGTCTGTAAAAGCCCGCGGGTGATGGTTTAATTCTTCTTTGCCGGTTTCCATAATGCTATTGATAATGCCGGCGATAATTTCCTGTTGTTCTTCAGTGTCCCATATGTATCGCATAACCCATAAGTCCGAAATTATTGCGGTATTGCGTTTACATAACAACGCGCTGGCGGCAATCAGTCTCTGAAGTTTAACTGCCCGCCTGTCGCTTACCTGTACACCTGCATTGCGTAACATTTCCACGGCATTGATATATGTTGATCTGATTCCAGCAAGATCTATTTCCCCGATCATTGACTGTATTTCAAAAACCTCATCGGCGGTAATTTGAATTTGTTCTGGCTTGGCTTTTTGTTCTAATCTCCATCCAGCATCCAATACCTGGTTGAGTAAAGCAGGATCCACATAATCGCATCTTACCCTTATCAGAAACCGATCGAATAAAGCCTGCAGCGACTCTTCCTCAGGCAGATGATTGCTTGCACCAACTATCATAATAACAGGTAGTGGACGGGTCTCCCTTCCACGCCTGAATATTTTTTCATTCAATATCATCAGCAAACTGTTGAGGATCGCGCTGTTTGCATTTAATAATTCGTCGAGAAAAATCAGGTTTGCTTCCGGCAGCATACCCTCAGTATTGGTGACAAGATCACCTTCCCGAAGTTTCCTGATATCAAAAGGACCGAACAGTTCATTTGGCTCCGTAAATCTTGTAAGCAAATATTCAAAGGTTTTGCCATGAAGCAATTTCGACAACTCTTTTACCATTGCACTTTTTGCAGTGCCGGGTGGACCGAGTAAAAAAAGATTTTCCCGTCCCGCCAGACAAATACCCATAAGGTCAATAATATCATCTTTACCAACAAACTTCTCCTTTAAATGGTGAAGGATTTGATTTAACTGATCAATTAATGCCGATTGTTTTTGATTCATTAGTAAGCTCTTTTAATCAGGATTGTCAAACCCAGGCCAGAATATTGCGGAATGCTGACCCATCACCTCAATCACTCCTTCGCGGACATGGGGATTTTTTAATCGCTTAATGTCTCTGTTTTTAATAATTCTGTCAAAGTAAACCTGTCGTAAAAATGGATTCACTAAAATGACTTCTTCATTTCCGTTAAATTCTATTTCAGTTCCAACAGAGGAAAATGGCCAGTCATTTGCTGTTTGCTTCAACTGATCATTCAAAATATCTGCGGGTGCCAGCCCCCTGGATAATTCCATCAATCTTGAAAGTTGACGTAGAATAAGGTCTGCTGAATAAATTGCCTCAGCATCTTTTTCTCCTTTGTATGATTGTAATTGCTCTTCCAGCCTTTGGGCATCAATGTCACGAATCACCGCGCATTGCAATGCTATATAAAAGTATTCTGCCGCCCAAAGTGCCGCAGTTTCTTTGAAGGCTGGAGGCGAAACCGGCATTTCCAGCAAATCTCTTTCATAAATCATTTTTAATGCGTGAACAGAATGTTCAAGATCAGCCAATGAAAGTGTAATCAGCTTGCCATCGACAGTTATATGTCCTTCTGTGATAATATCTTTTATAAACGAAGTCAATATCATATGTACTGAGGTTATGTCCTCACAAAAAATTCAATCCCTGATCGATAAAAATCCAGCCGGCACTTCATCCGTTAACCACACACCGTTTGCAGAAATATAAAACGAAAAACCGGCGCGGTACATTGCCGCAGCGTCAATTTTAATCAATACCGGTTTGCCCCTGCGACTGCCAACTGAAAGAGCTGTTTGAACATTTTCACTTAAATGAACATGTTGCCGGTCCTGCTTTTGCAGCCCTGAAGCAAAAATTGAATCTATGAATTTATCTGTGGTACCATGAAATAATTCATCGGGAGGTACGACTGGCTTAAGTTCCAGATCCACTTCCACGCTATGCCCCTGATTCGCCCGAATCATGGAATGATCTGAATTCAAAACAAAGCGCTGCTTGTCGCTCAATCTTACTATTTCTTCAATGATAGAATTATTTACAACAATTCCTTTACTGTTCATGGCAGCAATAATCTCAGTTACATCTGCCCAACCGCTTTTATCCAGTTTAATATCCAGGTATTCGGGTTGATGGCGAAGTACAAGACTTAATATTTTACTTATCTGTTTTAACTGATCTTTCATAACACAAACTTTTCTCCATAAAACGTTTCTATTAAAATAATCCCTCCTGCGATATTCTCATTAAATTCAGGTAGCTCCTCGGCGGGCACCCAAAGTTCATTATGTATTTCGCCACCGACATTTTGTATTTCAAATTTTCCAATATAGTCAGCATCCACTTCAAAAGCCATAACATATCCAACATATCCCGAAAACTCATCATTGGTATTCCAGTCGCGTGCAATCTGTATTGCATATTCTTTATTCATCACCGGATAAAAAATTGGCTGCCATTCCAGGCGGGGAGGAAAATACTGATAACCCGATGCCGCAATCAAATCCATTTCCTTCTGACCCACCGGCCTGTACAAAGTGATAGTTTTTTTCATTATCCGTTTACACTATAAAATTCATTGTAAATCTTTCTATATAACCGTAAATCCTTTTCACTGAAAACTGTAAGGTATATTTTTTCTATTGATGAATTTTTCGAAAGAAAACTGTCTATGGTTTTTAAAGCAATGGTACAAGCCTTCTCAAAGGGAAATCGATAGGCCCCCGTACTGATGCTTGGGAATGCCAAGGATTTACATTGAAAATTGATCGCTTCACGTAAGCTATTGTTATAACAATTCCTCAGCAATTGTTCTTCTCTTTCAGTACCATTATTCCAAACCGGCCCAACCGTATGAATGATGTATTTCGCTTTCAAATTGAATCCAGGTGTTGTTTTAGCTTCTCCAGTAATACAACCTCCAAGCTTTGAACAATATTCTTTCAGTGCCGGTCCTGCTGCTCTATGAATTGCACCATCAACACCGCCGCCGCCCATTAATGAAGAATTTGCTGCATTCACAATGGCATCCACTTCGAGCTCTGTAATATCCCGCCTGATAATCTCAATTTTCTTTTCATTCATAATTTTCAATTTAATAATTGAATGATTCATTCACTCTTTGCCTTATCGATTCAAAATCATATTCCTTTACGACCTTCCCATTTTCAAATACAGTAATCAATTCATCGTCGTATAAATTGGTGCCATCCTCTTTGACGGTTTGATACAAACCTTCATTTTTAATCAGCTTTAATCGTCCTGCCTTCGATTGTTTAAATGACTTGCCCAGCTCTCCTTTTTCGTTCATCTCTAACGGATTTTTTTTGACATCAATTGGTACTCCATTCAATTCAATCCACGAACATTTTAACGCATATTGCTGTGTATCTCTGTCAACTTTTTGTAACAAGCCTCCGCCCATTCCCAATAAAAGGTTTTCGCTACTGATCTGATTATCTTTTAGTGCCGCATAGATTGTTCCAATACTATCGATATTGATGCCATCTCCCTGCAATACTCTCACCTGCGATGGTAATACTTTAAACCCTTTTTCATTAATAGTAAATCCAAATTTATCAAACAGAATATTGAATACCGCAAGCAAAGTAGCCACAGGATCGCCACTGTCGGGCCTGATTACCAACACACCATCTCTTTTGAGAATCATCTCTTTTAATTCCCCGCCCCAATATTCACTGCAAGCCCTGAAAATGTTATACGAATCAGAAACACAAGCAACGATACCGGTTGGAAATGTTTCTAACACATGTTTGAAAATTTCCAGTTCTCCTTCTTCCCCCAACAATGTACAAATGGAGTGCTCTGTTGCAGGTACCGAACTACCATAAACTTTGTCGGCATGATAATATCGTTGCGCCAATACACTTGCCATAATAGTATCACTTCCATTAAAACTTAATAAATGAGCTGCGCCTCCAAGTCCTGCACTTTCTACTGAGCTCACACCCCTGAAGCCGAAATCGTTTAGTACATATATATCATTTGCCATAGCGGATTCAGATGCCGTGGCTTTGAAATTTTCTTTTACGATTCTTCTTACTTCAAAAGAAAGTGTTGCCACTGTGGCCGGATACCAAACCTGCATGATTAATGTTTCGAGAAAATTGGTGAGCCAGTAACATTCGGGATCAGTATTTTCAATCGTCATCAATACATTGTTTACCGGAACGACTGAACCCTCCGGCACCGCTTTAATCCTGACTGGCAGCCTGCCGCCATGTTTCTCAAGGATATACCTGAATCTTGCTGCATCAAATACATCGTCGCGGTTAAATACCTGGGGCAAAAATTTTTCAGCCGCCTGTATTTTTTCTTCTGTAATTACTTCGCCTTCCAGGTAATGTTTCAGAATATACTGCAAGCCGAAAAATACAGTTTCACTGAATCTCCCACCGCGACTTTCGAGGTATGAGTAAACACTGCCCGTACCAGGATAATATAATTTATGATGTGAGTATTTATATGCATCCGCAAGTAATATGATGTTTTCCTGTGTTTTCATTGTAGATAATTTAAACCTGTACGGTTGCCGTTATTTTTTTGAAGATAATCAAGTAAGATTTTAAACAACACTTTGTGTTCATTTACCACACGATCGGTAGTAATCATTCCTTTAAGACTGTTGAGTGGTATCCATTCTACAACAGCGAGATCATCCTGCGCGACGGGTTCACCTTCTGTCCAAACCGCTCCAAACAGCGTTGATATGATTTTATGATTTTCATTTTTATAGCGCCAGTCGTCAATGGCTGATGATCCAAGGTAATGCATAGGAGAGGTAACTACAGGACCGCACTCTTCACCGAGTTCACGTAATGCCGCATCTTCGTAACAATTATCAGCAGGGTCAACAAAACCGCCAGGGAAACGCCATTGATCGCAGCCTTTCTTTTTTCCCAGCAATACATATTCATGATTTTTCAGTACGGCTATATCAACAGTAGGGTTTACTCTGGGATACTGATTATGATAAGCATAATTAATTCCATAACGGAAATCAGCTGAATCCAATACACGGTCTGCTCCCTCTTCCCTGATTGTTGTAGAAGAAAAATTCCCGGCCTCCGGCAGAACAGCTGTTTTAAATACCCCTTTATAAAATGGGATAAAACTGTCGCGGCCACCATATAACAGGAAATTCTCTCCTGGAAAATTATTCTTTAAAAGTGCGTCAAGGTCAGCACTCCATTCTTCATCGGTACGACAATCCTTTAATGGCAGCACCACTGCTTCCGGAAAAGCCTGGCGGATCATCCTTTCCCTGGTATAAAAGTCAAAAGGATTGCGGGTGCCTCCCTTCACTGGACTTACACCCAACACGATCACTACTTTGTGATGGTTCTCTTTTACAGTATTTAAAATGAAGTGGTGGCCTTCATGCAGGTAAGGGGTTTGGAACCGGGCAATTATAGCAGCTGAAACTTTCATTTTGCGTATTTATTACGCAAATATAATACCGAATATTGTATTTCCAAATTTTGCGTACGAATAACGCAATTTATTTCCAGGTTAGTTCCGGTACATCGCTTTAACCAAAGTGTATAACAATTCCATCCTGTTGGTTTTTCCTGCCAATAAAGGATATGCATTTGTAATAAACTTATTGATTTTTGAATTGGTAGTTTGAAACCTGTATCCGTCAATAGCAACTATCCACGGATAATTAAAAGTAGTCGGGAATCTGTAGGAGCTGATACTCATAATATTACCATCGTTATTGAGTAATTCAATCTTAATCCAGTTTGTTGTGGTGCTTACAAAAGCATCGAGTGGTATAAGCTGATCGTTTAAAAATGCAGAGTCTACAGTATTCAGACTGTCGACCAGTGATAGCATCCTGGGAAAATCAAGATTATTCTGTTGAAACTGGAAACTCGTTTGCCGCTGCTTTTTATTAGCCCCAAGACTTTTTTCAAATGCTAATATATCGTCTTTGCATTTTTCAAAGTCCTTATTTGTGTATGCAAGATCAGAAAGTGAACCTACATTTCGTTGTAATTCCGAAATCTCCATTGCAAATTGCTTAACTAACTTTCCATCAATCTTGTCATCATAACCCCGCAAACCATTTCTAAATCCCGAACCGGTTATTTCCTCATTCTCCAACTCAAAATCGTAATCATTGTTTTGATAGGTGATAACATCTTCATAACCATGAAAACAACCACGACTGCCTTTACTAAAATAAATTTTCTGAATTCCGGATTGTGAAAATTCTTTGAGAAGATTTGACTTTTGCCGCTTTTCGATTGCTCTGCTTCCTATAGTATAGTACACAATTGTATCGCTATTGGAATTGTATATAATCCGGTCATCATCAACCATGCTCATAACGCCATCATCGGTTTTAAAAGGCAGATCAAATAGATAGTTCCAGGTTTGATTGTATTCAGTTTGATGGTAGATCTTGTTACCTATTGCACCTATAATATGGCCTCTTGAATAGCCAATTATTTCTGGTTGAATTAATGCAGGTTGATTTGTAAGAATAGGGCTCGATGAAAGCAATTCTTTTTTATCAATCTTTACAATATTATCCCCGCTCATGATAAATAGTTTTCCGTTCCTGCACTGTGCAGAGTGGGTTATATCAGTGAGCTTTGTAATTTGAAATGCATTTAAATTACTATCGAGGTGAAAATATTCATTGCGGGAATTGCGTACAAAAAATGCTGAATTGACTGCATCAGTATAAAACTTATCAAACTGTTTTAGCCAGATCCAGTTGATTGAATCTTTATCTGAATAAAATATTAAGCCTTCCTGATTTACGAAAATCCAGTCTTTGAAAATCGTAACAGACTCAATTTCCGGGCGGCTTTCTTTATTTGTTTTTGTATATTTTTTCTGATCGAGCGGTGTCGGAAGAATTCTCCAGTTTTTACAGTTGTCATCAGTATAAGCGATACTGTTCCATAATGATCCTATCAGTCCTTCTTTTTGATCATTAAAATAAATTTGCGTATAGCGTTGTTTTTGATCCGGAATGTGTAAAGTTTTCCAGTTGTAGCCATAATCTTCAGTATAAGCTATTCCTTTACCGGACACACTTAACCAGGCGATGCCATTATCAAGATTTTGGGCGTAATCAACCCATCCGTCCAAACCCATATCAACAACCTTCCAGGTTTTGCCACGATCCGATGTATGATAGATGCTGTTGGTTTTCCCTCCCACTTGAATATATCCGGAAACGATACCAGTATCATTGTTGAAGAAATTAGCCTGATCGAAAGTGTGTCCGCTATAATTGTTGCCGGAAGTACCTGGATTTCTATTTATCCAATATCCGTCAATCTGATCAGCAATTGCCACTTCACCCGCCCTCGTGGTGATTACCAGTTGTTCTGAAGCGTTAACATTGAGGTTAAGTGCATAACGCTGAAATCGTAAAGGTGCTTTGGTGGCTTGTTGGCCATTCGCGCAGAAAGTAAGAATGCAAAGTAGCAGTAAAATTGGCAATCTCATAGCAGCATTTACCACCATGATTCAATTCAGGATGATTTTACACAATCAAATCTCAAAATGTATCCCCTTTTTTATCAGTTCATCGTAGCGCTTTCTGTTAAACAGGTACATCTTGCTGGGACGGCCTTTTCCTTCTGACTTCGAGAGCTCATCTGTTTCATCTAATATGCCTAATGCCAATATTTTTTTAGAAAAATTTCTCCTGTCGATTTCCCTGTCGAGTAAAGCAGCATAGAGTTTCTCCAGATCTGCAAAGGGAAATTTCTTATCGAGTAATTCAAAACCGATAGGTTGATATCTTATTTTAGTACGAATCCTCTCAATAGCCGACTGCAAAATTTCTTTATGATCGAATGCCAGTTTTGGTAATTTACTGATACCAAACCATTGCGCTTCTTCTGCATCGGTACTGGCCTTCAGCTGCAAAAATTTACTGCTTTTAACCAATCCAAAATAGGCAACAGAAACAACTCTGTGACGGGGATCCCTGTTTGGGTTGCCGAAAGTATACAACTGTTCGAGGTACTGAATGTCAACACCTGTTTCTTCCTTTAGTTCCCGTTTAACAGCCTGTTCCAAACTTTCGTCGTCCAGTACAAACCCGCCAGGAATAGCCCATGAATACTTAAAAGGCTCATATTTTCTCCTGATCAGCAAAACTGATACGCCATCAGATTTAGAATATCCAAACACGATGGCATCAACGGCGAGTTTTATGGTGGAATGCGATTTTTGCATATACAGTGCGGAAGTTAATTGATTTGCGCGACTGAAACTATATCTGACGATGGTTAGCGATTCGCATGTGTTTTATCCCGTTGACCGATGGGGATTTAACTTCAAATAATGTGGAAATGACAGCAGCGTTGTTAAGATAATTCCGGAAATTTGGAGGATGGAATTCACACCCGAACAACAGGCAATTTTAGATACCAATACCAACCTGGTAATCAACGCTGTTGCAGGAAGCGGTAAAACCACAACACTGATTGCTTATGCAGCCAGTCGTCCTCCCACCTCATCCATACTTTATCTGGCATTTAATAAAACAGTTAAAACGGAGGCTGAAAAAAAATTCAGTGCGGCAGGCCTAAAGAATGTCACTGTTGAAACGGCACATTCTCTTGCTTTTAAGCATATCATGCGGTTTAGTGCGTATTCACTCGCCCAGGATTACCGTAGCTACGACATCGTTGACATGCTCGGCATTTTATCCGGAGACAGGCATGTGGACCTTATCATTGCGAATCATGTACTTAAATTCGTAAGTTATTTTTGCAACAGTAAAGCCAAAAAAGTACAGGACCTTAATTATAACGATGTTATTACCGATGCCAAGGCAAAAACATTTGTAAAACATCATTATGTACAAATAGAAAAGTTCACCCGGGCGCTGCTGGCGAAAATGGATAAAGGTGAAATTGGTATCAGTCATGATTTCTATCTCAAAAAATTTCAATT
>JANPJC010000089.1:0-3378 GCA_031425315.1 Chitinophagales bacterium | reverse complement strand
AATAAGTTGGGATTTGTAAGAGATACATCGGCGTCAGAAATAATAAAGTTGTTCATGCAGGAAGAAGGGATAGTCAATAAATAGAATTATCCATATAAAGCGTAATAGGCTCATAACATTGAATTTGAAGGTTGCTGAAATTGAAATGTAGTAGCCCGTAAGCCGGGAAAAACGGAAAGATTCGGGAAAAAACTTTGTTCAGCAAGTGCAAAGGTCAATTAGATTTTCAATGTATTCTTACCGTTTCCTCATTCCCGTATTTTCCTCTCGCCTCAGGCGAGACGGCTACATATTGTGAAACGGAAGTATGCTGAACCCTGGATGCAGTACGCGGAAATAGCTAAAACAATAATTCTGTAAATAAATTTAAATTCAATTATGAGCCAGCATAAAAAGATTGCCATAGTAACCGGAGCCGGTTCAGGTATTGGAAGAGCGGTGGCAATTGCACTGCATACTGATGGATGGACTGTTGTACTTGCCGGCAGGCGTGAAGATCAACTCATTGAAACATCCAAAGCATGTGGTGAACGAACATTGGTTTTTCCCACCGACATTACTAATGTTACGGACGTGAAAAATCTCTTTAGTCAAACAGCCAAAAACTTCGGTCGCCTCGATTTATTGTTCAATAATGCAGGCGTTGGCGCTCCGGCCAAACCGATGGAAGAGCTGACGCTGGAAGAGTGGCAACGGGTAGTCAATACCAATCTGACCGGAACCTTTTTATGTGCGCAGGAAGCGATCAGCATCATGAAGCATCAAAACCCGATGGGTGGGCGCATCATCAACAACGGCTCCATCTCTGCGCACGTTCCACGTCCGAATTCTGCTCCTTATACAGCCACCAAACATGCCATTACGGGGTTGACAAAGTCAATTTCACTGGATTGCCGGGCATACAATATCGCCTGCGGCCAGATTGACATCGGAAATGCCAGCAGTGCCATGACTCAGCAAATGGAAGCAGGAATTATTCAGGCGGATGGCTCTCAGAAAATTGAACCTACCATGAATGTAAATGATGTAGGGCGTACAGTGGTTTATATGGCCAGCTTGCCCTTAGATACGAATGTTCCATTCATCACCGTAATGGCCAATCAAATGCCTTACATCGGAAGGGGTTAATCCAGATAGAAAGAAAATACGGATTCAATAAATCGGGCTGTTGTATAGCTGTGGTGTGCTGCTATCTTTCTGCAGTAAGCCAAAATAGCCAGTATACGGATCAGATCAAAATTTACACCTTTTGTGGAATGGTCTCCCAGGGAACATCCGCCACATAGTCATAAGAGGGCACATAGAAACTTCTCTTGTATTCAACTATTTGTCTATGCTACAATACAGGGAAGAATTTAATTTTCCTTTTTTTCAAACACGGGCTTTTTTCACTGCAAATTAATATCTATTTGGGCGCTGAATTTACGTCGTATCGCTCTGGTTTGTATTGTCTGATTAACAACTATTAATCCGGTTCCAAAAATCCAGTTTATCCAATAAATCCCAATCTTAACCTCTCCACCAGCACTTTCTTATTCTCCTCCCCTATAAATGAATGCCTCAACGCCTCAAGGTTACAACGCAAAAAATGTGCTTTCTGCCAGTTAAAGATCTTTTCCAATAAGTCGTACTCACTTTCCAAGGTAACATCCGAGATCGTGCGTGCATCTGTATTGATGCTCATCGATAAACCTGCTTGATAAATTTTATCTGCAGGATGGTTTTCAATCACATCAACAACATTCGTTTGTACGTTGCTGGTAGGACAAACTTCAAGATGAATATCTTTCAGTTTCAAAAACTCAATAAGAGCAGGATCTTCAATACTCCTTACGCCATGGCCCAACCGCGTAGGAAAAAAATGTTTCATGGTTTCCCAAACACTTTCAGGTCCCCTCGCCTCGCCTGCATGTGCAGTAATAGGAATGCCTTTTTCTTTGGCATATGCAAATGCATCAATATGATTATCGATCGGGAATCCCGCCTCATCCGCCGCAATATCAAAACCTAATACATTCGTGCCTTTAAATTGATCCACCAGGTTCACTGTCTCCATACTTTGTGCTGATGAAAAATGCCGGAGTGTACATAAAATAATACCCGCTTCAATACCATGATTTTTTATTCCCTCTGCTACAACCTCATTTACGATCTCCACCACTTCTGTTGCCGACAAACCTTTTGCTGTATGTAGTAAGGGAGCAAACCTGATCTCTGCATAAATCACATTATCTTTTTTCAACTGATCAAAAAGATCAAGTGTTACCCAACGTAATTGCTCCGCGGTTTGCATAAGATCAACACCGTGTATAGCCCGCGAAATATAATCCGAGAGGTCTGTACATTTTGGCGGTGCGATGAATGAAGACCTGTACTCTTCAAATGTGATGGCGTGATTAATTTTCTTGACCACGTCATAACTTAAGCAGCAGTCAAGGTGCAGATGCAGCTCAACTTTGGGGAGTATACTATGTTTTATTTTTTCCATTTTATATTAAGACTGAAAATATGAAAACTATATCGTTCGCAGAAAATAGGCATCGTCGACGGAACAAATATTTTAGTTGCAGCTATTCACTTTCATTTCTTCTTTGTGCACAGCTATTCTTCAGGAATAAATTGCTTATCTCCAATTAATGTCGTTGAAATAAGTAAAATCTAACTTCTTAGCGGTGCTTTTTTGAACCACATAGGCACAAAGAAAAATACAAAAGAATTATTCTGCTTGCCTTATGGGACTATGTGGCGTATGTTCCCTTGACAGGCCATTCCTCAAAAACTGTAAAGATTTTCAGCTCCATTCCTGATTTCAACGACATTGAATCTCCAAGATCCTTATTATCGCGATAGGCTTTTTATCAAACCCCATTGATACTCAACTCAATCTAAATATTTAATTTTTTGTCACTCCCGGGGGTACAAAAAGATTGACAGTAAATCAAATATTTACAATATAAGTTTTAACCGTTCACTCCCAATTCACATCACATTTATGAAAAGAATAATTTTTGCCTGGCTTGTTTGTACAGTCCAGCTCGCAGCCTTAAATGCTTCTTCCCAAACGAAAACAGTCGCTACGAAAAAAACAGAATCTCCAGATAAAACGGAGACATTAACAAATAAAAATATAATTGATCTCACAACCATTGGATTGGAAGAAAATGTAATTATTACGAAAATCGGAAGTTCTGCAAGCAAATTTGATGTGAGTACAGATGCTCTGGTGGCTTTGAAAATGGCAGGGGTATCCGGACCTGTTATCAAAGCCATGATCGACAAACAAAGTGGGAAAGTCGTTGAAGCTAAACCGGTAGCTCCGGCCATTAACGCAGCCACAGCGGTGGCACCTGTTGAAACTGGAGCACTTGAGATGATGAA
>JANPJC010000088.1:0-6172 GCA_031425315.1 Chitinophagales bacterium | reverse complement strand
AAAATTTAACCTGAAATCTGAAAAAGAGGCCCTTTTCTTTTTAACAAGTCCCCTATAATCCAAAGATAATATTCAACGCGCTTCCAACAAATGTCAAAGATCTATTTCTGATAAAATTTTGCTTAACTAAACGACATTGATTGACGATTCACGACAAAAAACATCTTCCCCTCTTGTGGAATTCACTTCTTATTAGCATCTCAACAGAGAGAAAAGCTTTATTTTCAAATAGTGAGTCAAACACAGTATTCACATATCTCCGATAACGAACTGCTGGAGCATTACCAGGCTGATAAAGACAATCGCTGGCTGGGAATCCTTCTACAGCGGTATACTCTGCTATTATTTGGTGTTTGTATGAAATACCTGAAAAATGAAGAAGAGGCCAGGGATGCAGTGCAACAGATATTTTTGAAGACATTAACCGAGATACCGAAATACCGGGTCGACTATTTTAAAAGCTGGCTGTATACCGTTGCGAGAAATCACTGCCTGATGAAATTAAGAGACAGGCATAAAAAAATGGTTGAGATTCATGATAACCTGTTATTAACCGAAGATGAAGCGGAAAATGGAAAACTGTTCCATATCCTGAAAGACCAGCAGTTTACGTTGATGACTGAGGCCCTGGACCAACTTACTGAAGAACAAAAAAGCTGTATTTCACTTTTCTATCTTGAAAAACAAACCTATCAGCAGATTGCTGATAAAACCGGATTTAATTATATGCAGGTAAAAAGCTATATTCAGAATGGCAAAAGGAACCTGAAAATTCTGCTTCAAAAAAGCATTTCGGAAAATGACAGATAACTGGAAAGACATATTGATACAGTCTTCTGCGATTGACCAGAAAAAACTCATGGATTACCTTGAAGGCAAACTGACCGACAAGGAAAAACATGAAGTGGAATCTTTATTAAATGATTCGCCGTTTTTGGATGATGCTGTGGAAGGGTTGAGCCAGATGAAGGATAAACAAAAAATTGCGGCAATTCTGACAGAACTGGATAATCATCTTCATCAAAAACTTAAAGACAAGAAAAAGAAAAAAATAAAAGAACTTTTTTTTCCAGGATGGCTTGTTTTCGCAACGGCAACAATCATCATCCTGGTTGTGATTGCATTCATTATCTATAAAATGTATACTACAAAATAGTATTGCATTACAATGCGCCAGGTTAAATTCTGCAAAATTGCTTTATCAGGCTTGTATGCTGTGGAAAACTTTCGATAAGTTGATCAGCTATGGCCAATTCGAAATCTTCAAAATCAAAACCAGGAGCAACTGTACAACCCATAAATGAAAATCCATCAGCATTTACCGGTTGGGCGGCAAACCAATACCCAGATTTCACAACAGCCTGAAACACTTCGCCATTATTAAAATTTTGTCCCATAGTAATCAGCTCGAAATTACCGGCCGGATCAATAACATAAATATTTAATGGACCGCCCGCATAAAAATGCCACATTTCATCGCTCTTAATACGATGAAAAGCAGAAAATTCCTTACCCGTGAGCAGGTAATATATCCCGGTTGAAAATATTCGCTCTCCTCTGAATCTTATTGGCAAACATTCCTCCTGTAAAGTTTCACTGGACCTGTATGTTTCCTTGTAATACCCACCTTCAGGATGAGCAATCATTTTGTAGGTATCAATCAATTCATTAATTGTGACCATCATCATTCAATATTAAGGGAAAATATTCTTTTTGTTATTTAACGAAAATCATTTTCCTTTACAAAGCTTTCATCTAATATAAAGCTTGTTTCACTCGCAAAGCCTATTATCACACCAGTTTTTGTTTGAATATATTCAATTCACCTTTTTTATATTTCAGATCGTCCCTGGTTTGATTAACCAACCAAAACCAACCTTTAAAAAAAAGTCCGGCTGATAACCGGACTTTTTTAATATAGGCAATAGGCAATAGGCAATAGGAACAGCCAATACAAATTCTTACTTCGAACTTCGCACTTCACACTTCCCACTTACTTCCAACTTCCCACTTCTCACTTCGCACTTCAATTGATGTCTTTACCTGCTTCAAGCATTGGAATCATTTTGGTAATCTGATCTTTGTTCAACTGGTCAGGTGCCTGAGCCTGTGCGATTTTAATTGTTTTTAAAGCATTTTTGTAATCACCTTTAGCCGAATAGGCCCTAACCATTCCCATGTTTGTTGTAAAAGTATTGGGGTGTTTTTTGGCGTTGATGGTAAACGCTTCAATAGCTTTCTGTTTGTCGCCCTTAATCATCAACTGTCTTGCATAGTTGTGTAGCTCCCTTTCAGAAGCAACATCTAATGCTTCTTTCATTACGACATCAGCATCACCTGAACGGTTAAGCGCAATCAGTACATTTGCTTTAGTTGATAAATTGGCAAATGTTTTTTCACCAATATACCTTCCGCTTAAACTGTAGTCAGCCCATTGCAAAGCCTCTTCAAGATTTACTTTATGATCGGCGCAGTACTGTGCCGCCTGTGCCCACATCCGGCTTTCAAAACCAATTTCACTTGTCAGTTCTCTGCGAAATGAATTGATTTGCGATTGTACCACATCAACTTCTACTTTAAAGGGAATCTTTTTCTTTTCCCACAACAAAGCTATCACAGCGCTTCCTTCAGTCTGGTCCATAAATTCGTAACTCAACCATTCCTTAGCAGTTGGCAGATTTTCCGGTTTCACATCAACTTCTAAAACATTCTCTGTTGTCTTGTAAAAGTAATGTCCCCATGCTTTAGTGTTTCGATTAAAAATAACTTTCGCAGATGCCTGCTGCACATCAATAAATAACGCATACTCTCCTTTTGGCAATTCCTTTCCTTCAATTTTTACATCATCTGAAAAACTGATTTTGGTAGCCTCATTTGCACCAGCCCTCCAGGGTGCGGCCGTACTCATTCCATATCCGGGATCTGTCAGTCCATAAGGAACAAGTTCTCCCCAAATTTTACCTTCGCGGCCTTTAACACCTGGCCGACTATACGTAATCGTGATATCTATGAGTCCGACCCGCTCTGACACCATCGCTTTTTTATTTCCACCGCTGGGTAAAGTTGTTAACTGCGCGGAAACAATGACAGGAATTAATGTTAACAGGAAAAAGGTGTGGCAAAGCATCCATTTATTTTTCATTGCAATATTTTTTTATGAATGTAAATGAATCGCAATGATGTACGCAGTTCATTTACACCAATGGCAATAAAAAAGCCGTCCCGGATTTTGCGGGACGGCTGGATATCTTTAGAATGCACTATTGGTATTGAATATACATCGGCATCGGTTTCAGCTTCATCAGGTCTTCAGCGGTCATTAACTGATGCGGCGACTTTTTAATATCATTCTTATAGAACAATTTAAATCCCGTAAACTGAACGGGTTCTTTGTGGATGTAATGACGGTAAGTTCCTTTTTTAAGTTCTGGCTCGCCCCAACCATCCATATGCATCACAATCTGTACTTCGGGAGACTTTTTAATGTTCTGATAGTTTGTAACCATTCCCTGAGTAAAACGGTGTATAACCAATATTTTAGGCGGCAGGTTATTATCTTTTACAAGTTTAGCCAGATAGGCCGATGTATAATTAATATCTTCTGCATCAAATTTTCCGATTTTAGTACCTGGTCTGTCTCCGCCTTTCATTGAAAACTCAGGATCTATGCCGAGATGCACATTGGGCATTTTCAGATAATTTTCGAGTTCAGGAATCTCCTCCTGTAAACTGCTTAATCCTACCTGAATGTCAACAAAAACGATTGCATTTATTTCTGCAGCCATCTTCAGCACGGAATCGATCTGGTGGAATGGCATTCTTAATCTGTATTTCCCACCTTTGCCCGGAGCGCCCTGTGCCGTCACCGCTATGTAATGTAAAGCAGGTTGTACAGGAGTGTTAGGATCGGCTTTTTCCCATTTTTCCACTTCTGTTTTAAGTTTGGCAAACATCTGGTCTTTGGGTAATTCACCCAGAATGCCCATTTGCTTTGAATACAGGTTACCATAGTAAGCAATCACCCTTTTATATGGCAAAACAGCTCCTGTTAGTGGCAACGGCTCTTTCGCCGGCCATCTCCCAGAAGTGTCACCATTAAGCATATAGGTGATTTTAGCGTTATAACTGGCTGAGTCGATTAATTGTACTGCAGGCACCAAAACAGAATCTGTTTTTGCTGTGTCCGGCAATTGTTTTTGTTCAGTGGCATTTTCACTACCGGAGTAAGCGGATCCGCAGCCGGAAAAGCTAAATGAAGCAGGTAAAGCCACGGCTAAAATTAAATTACGATAAAACGTAAAAGATCTTTTTGAGGTTATCATACTAACTGGATTCATGTTGTTCGTTCTCATGTACTTATTATGCTAAAAACGTGCCCCGGTAAACATTATTTTGCCACGCACCCGCTAATGCTATAAAACTTTGCGAAGATAGGCTGGGATGTACATAAACAGGCTAATATTTAATTTTCCGATATATCAATACAGGAAAACAAGTTGAACCTTGTGGGATTTTCGACGTTTGAAACCCTCATGGCAAAAAAAAACTGGTTTGGATTGAACCAAACCAGTTTACATCGGGGACATGAACTTATTCCTGCGTTTTTGCAGGCGTATCATCTCCGTCGAACTTATCTACTACTTTATCCCATAATTTCTTTGCTTCTTCTTTAAGGTCTTCCAATTTGTCTTTTGCCTCAGCAGTAAGCTCACCACTTTTGGCTTTATCCCACAATTCTTCAGCCTTATCTTCAATTTTATCCCACACTTCCTCTGCTTTGTCCTCCACCTTTTCAAAGGTTTCTCCAGCTGATGCAGCCAAAGATCCGGCAGTGGCAGAAATTTTATCCACTATTGATTCTCCCTCTGATTTAATTTTTTCAGCACTCTCAGCAACATTTTGATTTGTCAGATTTTCAGACATTTTAATTTTTTTTATTGTAAATAATATACTCTAACCGGCCGAAGGTTTTTCGCTGTGGGATGGATAATAACGAACACTAATATACTAAAAAAAGCAGCCATCCGTGCAGGCTAACATTAAATCTTGAAAAAATGATTTAGCGGTTTAGTTTTGCCAGTAAATATGAATTTATGAATACACCGTTATCACGGTTACGGCTGATCGGGTTTATCGAGGGCATCTCATATCTTGTTTTATTAGGAGTGGCGATGCCTCTGAAATATTTTGCCGGCTTTCCATCAGCAGTCAAATATACCGGATGGGTACACGGAGTACTGTTTGTCGGCTTTGGTCTCGCATTAATTCATGTTTGGATCGATAGGAAGTGGTCATTCCTGAAGGTTTTCAAGGCATTCATTGCTTCTCTCCTTCCATTTGGAACCTTTGTACTTGATAAAAGTTTAAAGGCGGAAGAAGCTTTAATCGGGAAATAAAAGCAACATTTATTTGTTAAGCACCTCTACCAGCTTTATGATATCTTCATTATTTTTCAGGCGAAGTTTTTGAGACTTAACCGTCGATTTGATCTGATCTGCGTAAGCCGGAAGTGCTTCCAATATTCCATCTTCCGATTTCTTAATTTTCTTTATCATTGCGCTTACACTATCAAACAGGTAGTAATCCTCGTATGAAAAATAATTTATTTTCTTGCCCTCGCTGTAATGATAGCTCTCAATTCTTTTTGCATATTTGTGCACCAGGAAATGAACCTTAGGGCCCTCTGCCAATACCTGGTAAAACTGCCCTTTATCGAGCTTTTCAATTGCCGGGTAACCTGCCTGGAATTTATCAGTTTTAGCTTCATCTTTCACAGCGTATGTCAACTGAAATGATGTAACGGTATCCGTAAAAAGAAATACTTCTTCAGCTATTCTGAAATACACCTCGTTATTCATCAGGTTATACTGCAATTCTACACTTTTAAAAACACGCCCATCTTTATAACTGACAGTTGCATTTCCCCAGTCGGGATTTAAAAAGGGACTTCCGATAGCCTCCTCAACAGGACCGCCCCGCATGGCTATACGACCTTTAATCGTTTCGGCCCCTGAAAAATGCCTGGATTCCAGATTTCCATTGGTAAACTGTGCCGTGGCGCTTGACATTCCTGCGGCCAGCACGATACCGGTTAACAAGATAGCCTTCTTCATGTTCTGTAATTATTGTATCACGCTTAGTGTCAAAAAATCTGCTTTTTCTTTTCTGCTCT
>JANPJC010000087.1:0-33533 GCA_031425315.1 Chitinophagales bacterium | reverse complement strand
TTCATCGCTGCTGAACGCAAGGCCGTACCAGGATTTCGGCATGATATACTGGTCCAGTATTTTTAGTGACTTTACTTCAATCAATTGAATGCTCTGTACACTCTGCCCATTATTGGTAGCTGCAATATATTTTTTTGAAGGCGAGGTTACAATATTCAACGGTAAGTCGCCCAGTGGCAGAGAAGTTCCTGCCGGCGATAACTGCCAGCCATTGGGAAGTTGTACTCTTTTTTCTTCCAATGATTTTTCTAATGACGCAGGTTGCGCGATTGTAGTATACGAATAAAGTAGTGCAGTTAATGCAAGCAGTTTTCTCATCGCGGTTTTTTTAAGTGATCTATTTTTATAACTTACTTATTGCAGGTCAATCGTGAATCGTGAATCGTGAATCGTCAATCGTCAATCGTCAATCGTCAATCAGTGTCTTTGAATCAAAAAACGGATCAGATCAAAATTTACACCTTTTGTGGATTGGCCTCCCAAGTGAACATCCGCCACATAGTCACTTAGGGCACATAGAAATTTCTCTTGTATTCAACTATGTGCCTATGTGGTTCAAAAAGCACCGCTTTTACGTTCGAATATTCTTATTTCAACACCATTGAATCGTAAATCGGTACACAGCCACTCACTGCGGCGTTAGCGACTCTCATTCACGATTGACGATTGACGATTCACGATGGTAACGGCTGTTCACTTCGCACTTCAAACTTCGCACTTCCGAATTCACTCATTGACCCATTCACCTATTATCTTCCTCATAATGCGCTTGCCGTTGTTCGCCCTCATTATCCATCTTCGGTCCCTGTTTTATTTTTCTCCAATCTATATTTCTATTATACCTGTTCATAGCTTTTTGTGGATCAAAAACACGTTCATCAGGAAACACCAGATCAAAAGGAGTATAATCAGGTTTGCTCGTGAAAAAGTCATCCAGCAATGTGGCCGTAACATCATATTGATTGACATAAGGAACACCCAGGATATTGTAAATCACTTTTAATACAGATCCAAAATTGGCGTGTTTGTGTGATACGTATTCTTTTTTCACGTGAGGGCCGGCCATCATTAAAATACTTCTGTGGGCGTCGATATGGTCGACGCCTCCTTGTGGATCATCTTCAGTAACAATCACCAGCATATTTTTCCAATAAGGAGTGCGCGACAAAAAATGTAGCATTCTGCCTAATGCAAGATCATTATCCGCCATATAAGAATGGTTATAAGGATAACCATCTGCAGGCCTTGGACCCGCACCATGATCATTAGGTAATTGAATGGCCACAAGTTTGGGCATTTCATCTTTGCCATTGAGCCACATCTTTGTAAACTCCGATTCAAATTGTTCCGATCTGAATTGATCAGGGATGTTGGTGTTATAACCTGCGTAATTATGACTCGTTTTATCCCATAATACCTTTTGCATGGGAACCATTACAAGGTGTGCCGCACCTGTTATTGTATCATTCCATTCTTCCCGTACATGCGCGGTTTCATTTGCTTCTCCGAAATTATAGAATGAAATTTTTTGCCTTTCCAATGCTTCCCATAATCCGCCTGTTTCTGCATAATCTTCAGGGTCCATGCTTCCTGTTGATCCAGGAAAGCGGCGCCCCGGAGCAGTGGAGAAAAGTTTTGCTGTCTTATCAACACTGGAGTTTGCTTCTACCCATTCATTCGGAATGACGCCCATCATCCAGTGATGACCGTGGATTGATGCATCACTATCACAATAAAAATTATCTGAAAAAGAAAATTGCTTAGCCAGCTTGTGATGGTTCGGCATTATATTGGCATTCCTGATTGTGTCTTTTTTAGAGAACACATCTACTCCCATGCCATAACGGGCAATCGTGGCATCTCCTTTTGCTTTCGGTAACTGGCCCATCACTTCATCATATGTCCTGTTTTCTTTGGTGATATATACAATGTATTTGATGGGAGACTTATAAATTTTCGGCAGCGGCGGTAATGGATTTGAAGGAGTGAATGTAACTGATTTTGTACTGAATGTATTAGCGATTACCTGCGCAGTAAATTTATTCAATTGCTCTTTTCCTGTTAAGGATACTTTTTGAAATGTGGCCAGTTGAATATCTCCTACATACGTACCCTGCGGAGGCGCAACAAAACCCTTTCCACCATTTGGCCCCGCCCCATAACCCCTGCAACTGGTAACATACAACTCTTTGTCATTGCCCGAGAGCAGCACCCTTGATGGTCCCCAGCCGGTTGGGATAAGTCCAGCAGTTTGTTGAGTGGCAATATCAATAACTGCTACTGCATTAAATCCAAGCAAAGCCACATACAAAGTTTTTTCGTCTTTGCTGATCGTAATTCCAAACGGCAGCAATCCTCTGTATTGATCAATAGACGGATGAACTTTTATGGGAATATGCCCGACTATTTTTCTGTTGTGATAATCTATTACAGCTATGTTATCATTTGTTGCATTGGTTACATAAGCGAATTTTTTGCTTACAGCAATAGAGTTCGGACTTGCGCCGCCTACAATTTCAGCATCTTCAATGAGCTGCCCGACCTGGTGGCCTGTACGGAATTTATCGATTACTGTATTTTGCTGCAGGTCAATTGTAAATACACTCATAGCATCAGGGGAGAGAGGACTGCCTACACCGGGAATATTTTTTCCATCAATCATGGTACCTTCCATCGACTCTTTGGTATTGTCGCCATAGGGATGATAATTAATCATCATTTTGTTGTAGTTGGTGGAATCAGCGCCGGTAACTAGCGGGTATTCGTACACGCCGACATTGGCTACAAAAGCTGTTTTGCCATCCGGACTGAGAGAAATGCCAAAGGGCTGACGGCCCACTTTTATAGATGCCGTAATTTTTTTGGTGATGGGGTTGATGCGCACCAATCTGAAGTTTCCCCTGTCGAGTACCAGCAGATCGTTATCCGCCATCATTTTGAGGTCAGCAGTAAAACTGTCATCAAATTTTAAACCTCCGAATTCACCATTCAGCGTTATGGAATCCGTAACTTTTTTAGTATTTAAATCGTAAACGATAACAGCTCCATTGTCTCCGCCGCTCAGGTAAATTTTTTGCGCATCAGATGAAAATGCAACGCCCAAAAATGAACCATCGGGCAGTGGTGTTTCTTTTTCACCATAACCTGGTACACGTGTGTGCTGCATGTCGTTTAAATGAATAATGGTGAAGACGCCATTATGCAGTGTGACAACCTTTTTGCCATCCGGAGAAAGCGCCATTCCGAATGGATCATGGGTAATACGAATGGTTTGCCCGGCAGGTGTTACAAACCTTCCACTTGGTAAAACAGATTTTCCTGCCGGATTAATTATACAATATTCATTTATTGCGGGCACAGACAACACATTCACGGTTTTAGTTTGCGCATAGCCAACATTGAATGTAAAAATGGTTGTGAAGATGGTAAGGGAGAATAGCTTAAACATAATTTAAAATTGTGCAACCAAAAGTTAATCGGAAATAATGAAATGACGGTGTGTAAATCTCAACAAGCGATAAAAATCCTCATCTATTTTTAATTATGCCCCGTTTCACTGTTATAAAATCATTAGTATCGCATTAAATTAGTGTGAATAAGCACTCTACTCATGATAAAGAAAATTTCCGCAATCGTTTGTCTGCTGGTTTTTGTGTTGAACGTTTGTGCACAAAAGAAAATTCCACGCAGATCAGAAAGTTTTTTTGGGCTTCATTTCGATTTTCACGCATCGGTGAATGATTCGATGATCGGTCAATATCTTACAGAGCGTTTTGTGGATTCCTTACTGACTGCGGTGAAACCCGATTTTATTCAGGTGGATGCAAAAGGCCATCCTGGGGTAAACAGTTATCCATCAAAGGTGCAGAATGCAACCACTGTAAAAAGCTTTGTTGCAGATCCTTTGGCGCTGTTCAGAAAAGTTACTGCTAAACATGGTGTGGCATTGTATGTACATTATTCAGGGGTATGGGACGATGCGATATTGATAAAACATCCTGATTGGGGAGTTATCAATGCAGAGGGGAAAGTAAGCAAATCGAAAATTTCCTTCTTCAGTAATTATGCTGACCAGCATTTAATTCCACAATTAAAGGAGATTGCTGATTATGGCATTGACGGAGTTTGGGTAGATGGTGATTGCTGGGCGGCAGAGCCTGATTATAGCAGTGAATCCGCAGAGGTATTTATTAAATCATCAGGTATTAAATCATTACCGGTAAAAGCAACTGACACAGGATATCTGGCGTTCATGCGGTTCAACCGGACATTATTTAAGAACTATGTGAGTCACTATGTTGATGTGCTGCATCAATATAAACCTTCTTTCCAGGTAGCATCTAATTGGGCTTTCTCTTCGTTAATGCCGGAACCGGTAAAGATTGATGTAGATTTTATGTCGGGCGACTTAACACCGATGAATGGAGTAAATAGTGCACTGTTTGAAGCACGTGTGTTAGCTTCACAATCGCGGATTTACAAAAAGCCCTGGGACCTGATGTCGTGGAGTTTTAATACAGAATACAATACCAATCATCATGTTCCTAAAACAGCATTGAACCTTTGCCAGGAAGCTGCTGAAGTGATTGCAACAGGTGGCGGTTACCAATGTTATTTTACGCAAAAAAGAGATGCTTCCATACGACCGCAGGAAGTGGGAACCATGCAGCAACTGGCGCAGTTTGTACGGGCACGACAGCCATTTACACAGGGAGCCATTGCTGTTCCTCAAATTGGATTACTGTATTCATTTGCGTCTTACGAAAAAATGAACCGGAGCCTTTATGGTAATCAGCCTGCTGCTGCATTACGGGGAGTGCTTACCGCGTTGATGGATGTTCAGTATCCGGTAGAAGTATTAACTGAAGATCATTTTAGAGTAAGTTTAAAAAACTATCCATTGATTGTAATACCTGAATGGAGTTTTCTTGAAACTGCTTTTGTTAAAGATTTACTCCAATATGTTGATGAGGGCGGAAATCTTTTAATCATCGGCGCTGAAGCAGTGAAACCGTTTGCTGCTCCATTAAAAATAGTTTTGAAAGGTGAGGCAGTAAAAAAATCATTTTATATCAGTACAAAAACAGAAATGGCATTTGTAAATGATAATCTTATCTATGCAGCTATCAATCCTGATGCAAAAAGTATTGGCGGGATTTTTGAAAATAATGATATCCGATTTCAGTCGGGCGTGCCTGCTTCAGTTACTGCATATGGCAAAGGGAGGATTGGAGGGATATATTTTGATTTTGGTAAAAGTTACTCCAGCTATCAATCGGCGCAGCTGCGCGATTTTTTGCATACTGTAGTGAAAGAATTATTTCACAAACCAATCGTTGAAATAAAAGGTACAAAGCTTGTGCATGTTACATTAAATCAGATTAATGGCAAAACAGCAATCAATCTTGTTAATAGCAGTGGAAATTATAATAGTAACAAGGTGGCGACCTATGATGAAATTCCTTCTCTTCATAATCTTGAAGTCAGTATACGACTGAAACAAAAACCTATTCGCATAGTACAGCAGCCGGAGAATAAAACTTTACCATTTCGTTTTGCAGATGGAGTGGTTACGCTGAAAGTTCCCAGCGTCAGCATTCACAGTATATTAATGGTAGAATAATATGTAAGATTGTAATTAATCTTTTACGGGAATGATTTTCAGACTGATCATCTGGAAACCCTTCAATGCAGGTTGAATTGAATTCGGTTCAAATGGTATTTTCCTGATAATATTTTCGATATGTGAAACCTGCCAAACATCTTCTATTGCTGGCGCAAATTGAATAAAGGGTGTTTTGTTTTTCTCTTTCATGTTCCGAAACCTTGCAATCAATCCATTGTCAGGTCCATCTTCCGCAGGTTTAATACTCCACAACAAAATATCAGGATCATTAATCTGAATCAAAGAAAATGATGCGGCCGCAGAGGAATTTTCATCTCCCGTTGCGAAAGCTGCAATTAACGGATGTTGATGTTCCAGTGCAAATTGCATAGACCTTGTAGCATCAAATTTTTCCGCCCCGGCAGTCATTGCAAAACGATATCTGAATTGACTTTGACCATTCTGCGCATATATCCCGAGATAGCTGGTATCATTCGGTTGGTCCGCATTAAGCTTATCTGTTTGTCCCCCTGCTAAGGCATTGATTTGAGAAGAAGATGATTCCAATGTATCGGATTTGCTGTTACCTAATTTGAAAAAGCTGCAATCAATATTAGATAAAGTAATATTCAGCTTTTCTGCACTCATATTTACAAACTGGTTCATTGTAAGCCAATCGTATCGGGCATTGGTATTCGCATAATGGCCCCCATTTTTTGCTGTTGCTGCGGTGAGTACTGCCCCCAATTCTTCATGTCGGGTCGTCGGATTATCAAGATTAAACGAATAAGCCCAGGTTTTCAGGTCACGAAAATTTTCCTGTATACTATCTTCGATTTCTATACGCTTATTGTTTTTAAAGATCGTCACCCGGGTGGTATGTTTAAACGGATGATCAGATACAGCCTTCACTGTAACCGACACCGGTCCTTCATTTTCAACTATCACGTTGCTTCCATTATTTATTGCCGTGATACCAGGATCATTAAGAAATCTGTTATTAATTTTTTTAACCAGTTCTTTTTTTGATTGCAGATCTACCCAGCTTGTAATCGCGCCGCTGGACGCAATTTTTATTTTATAGTGATTGTTTTTTAGCAATCCATCTTTAAAAATAGCTGCGTTAGTGGATTTCTTTTCGGGTGAGTCATTTATCTCAAATATTTTATATCCGACAGCAGGAATATCTTCAGCCCATATCCTGATGAAGGATTGATTGCCTTTTACAATTTTTTGAACAGCTGGTGCTGCGCCCGTACTTACATCAATAATTGAAAAGGGCGCAGTTGAAGAATATGGCAGGTCGGCGTAATCCGACCTTTTCCAGCTCAAAGGATTGAAAACCAAAAATCGATTGCCATTGCCTTTTTTGACTTCTCCTGTTAGTGCCTCAACTGCCTGCCGATACAGCTGATCAGCGTAAGCAGTTATGTTTTTCTCAATTTTTTCCTGCCACACAGCACGTTCATCGCGGGTAACAGGTCCGTCAGCGGTCCAGTCGTGCTCCCAATATAATCCCAATGATTCCCATGCCAGGTTGCGGGCTTCAATCATTTGTGGCATATAAAATCTTTCCCTATTTTTTATCACGCTGGCCATCGCTTCTGCAGGCCTTAACAACGCGACTGCGCGCCTGACTTTTGCTGTGGTTTCATTCATTGACGCACAGTAAGTGTCCCATTCGTTTCCATAACTTAATGATTCAGCCGGTAGGTTATTATAGGTCTTTTCAATGTCTTCAAAAAAATCAACCATGTTCGAAACCCGCACTTTCCTTTCTGACGCACTGTTTTGTTTGGCAGCTGCAATAAATTCATTGGAAACATAAGTATCAAGATCGTCCCATCCGTAACCAAATCCGCCAGCTATCTTGTAGGCATATTTTGAACCTGGTGATGGATCTGAGATTAATTGATCAAGAGCTGCAATGCTCTTTGAGATGTCACCCACCCGGTCTATGGTTTTTGATTGATGTCTTACCTCCGCATATCCACCTAAGCTTGTATTGTTATTGACTAAAGAATACCATTTCATCAAAACAGATGTCGAATCAAGTCCTGTATAATGATATAGTTGGTGAGTTCTGTCGGAGAGTGTTTTATTCGATATGCTGCTGGCACAGCCACAAATGCCTTTCCAGCTGTATTTGGCGCCGGATCCCGCCCAGAGAGAGCTCAATCCTAAGGGTTGAGTTTGATTTTCCATGCTTACGGCCATCGAAAAATCTACTTCATGCTTGCGGGAAAGGGTACCTGCATACATCATCCCCCTGATGATTGCCTCCGAAGGCTGCGCACCATACGTACTCACTAATGTATTCATCGGACAGCTGATATGGCCACTGCGGATAGCTGCAATCAATTTTGTAAAAGATTCGGGCGATCTGAATTTTTCATAGGTACGCAGCCAATACGTACCATCACAATTAAAGCGGGCCTGAAAGTCGGAAGGATTGCTTTTAGTACTGTCAATTGCTGCAAGATAATAATCGAGCATCTTTAAAAAAACAGAATCATACTGTTGTTCATTTCCGGTCCACATGTAATCTGTGTGTTCATCGTTGGCGATATAAATCTTTTTGGTTGTTTGAGAAATAGCTGACTCCTGCAACGCAAAGGCTGCAATCAAAAACAATAATTTAATGATCAGTGTTTTACTCATACAATACAATCGGATTAATCATTTTTATAGAAATGGGCAAGTAGAAAAATGATTCTATTCAACTTCAGTTACCTTATTCCCGACGCTGAATAATTCTTTCACACCTAATTTTTGTGATAAATAGTATGCCATAAAATTGAAGGGCACACTGTTGTGTAGTACAGAAAAATTTTCATCAACGGCCTGCTCCTCCACTTCAATTACATAAGCGCCTGCGTTTTTAATTGATGCTGAGAGTTGCTTACTTCTTCTGAGTGATGGGCCCCTGGAAATGATTTGGATCACTACACTGTTTTGAGCAGTTTCTTTTGGACCGTGATCGTATTGCGCCATTGGCAGTCCGTGAAAGTTCAGTTTAGTACTCTCGCTTAAAATTAATGCGGCCTGTTTCGCTGTTGCAATATTAGGGCCATTGCCGGTAATATACAAACTGCAGGATTTTCTTTCAGCGTATAAATTATAAACTTCGTCTGCCATTGATCTCCCATTGGTTTCGTATACGCCCATGTTACCATTTAGAATCTCTAGGGCATCGCTGCTATCGGCATTAAACCCTTTGAACAATGCCAGCAGTGTATTGATATATGTTTTTGAAGATGAATAATTTTCTAATCCTGCGTCAAGCAGTATGGATTGTTTTGCTGCAGAATGTGTGGCTAAAATACTTGCAGCATCATTGGTGATGGCAGTGAAATTTTCGAATAGTGAGCTGCACCAAACGGTTTCACTGCTTCTTCCTGATTGAGATATCAAAACAGCTTCTTTGCTTATTTTCCCCGGCGAAATGTAATTGAAGTATTCTGAAGCGATTCCTGGCTGAATGGGAATTCCCATATAATAAAATGCCAAAGCAGCAAAATAGGAAGAACCCATACCAAGATAGGGGACTTGCAATGGCAATTGATAACCTGGTGAATTGTCCAGAAAATGTTTTGCCTTTGATGGAATCTCCATGATTTCATTGAGCATAAAAAAGCGTTGATTTGAATTTTACGTAGTTGGTTTTTCCTTTTTTTCAATCGATAACAGCACGCCGCCTGCGATAGCCAATATCGTTCCCAATAATTCCTTCGTTCCAAAAAATTCGTTAAGCAATATCATGGCCAGCAATATGGTGAATACAGGTTGCAAAGTGCCGGCAATGGTTGTGACAGACGACGCCTTTCCTTTTTCTCTGTAGGCAGCAAAACTCGCCAGCACACCGCCGCCATTTACAGCGCCGGCAATGATCCCGGCAATCCAATTTGAACCGGAAATTCCGGATTGCCATTTACCTGTCAATAAAAATATAACAGAAATGATTACTGAAGTAAAAATGAATAGTACATATGACCATTCGGCTGAAATATGATTGGTCGCAACTTTTTGTGAAAGGCTAAACAGACCCCAGCATACCAATGCACATAATGCATAGATCAGCCAACTATCTCCATTGATTGAAGAAAAAAAAGCAGCCGGATTTTCAAATAGTAAATGCTGTCCTGAGAGCAGGAGTATTGCTGGAATGGCTAAAACCAATCCAAGAATATTCCACCCGGTTAATTTTTCTTTTAAAAAAATGACGGCAACAATTATTGTAATTAATGGGTAAAGATTTGTAAGCGGGATAACTATTGCAGCCTGTCCTCCTAAACTGAATGCGTAGAACACCGCCACGTTGCCTGATATCGCAAAAGTGCCGGCAACGATTGCCCATACCAAACCTTTTTTGTTGAGCGCGGCCCATTTACATTTTCTGAAAACCAGTGGGAGCGTAAAAATCATTCCTGCAGTGAAGAGGACATGATTCATGTAAGGACTTACATCAGCAGAAATTACTTTAGCGATAATGCCCCATATTCCCCAAAGCAACCCTGCAGTAATGGCAAACCATAGCCATTTCTTATTTTTTAAATTCATGAATAAAAAAGAAATTTTGAAATACTATGTAATCTTAGGTGACGGCTTCGTTAAAAATGATCAGAAGATAGCATTTTTCAACGGATGATATCAATGTATGATGGGTAATGTATTTCTGTTTAACTTTTTTACTCAGTAATTTTTTCTGAAGAGCGTTTGTGGACCTGTGCGGTATTAAAATAATTTACATTTTACCAGTTAATATCTTATTCCAGTACAACCATGGGAGAATATACTTCTTTAAAATCCACATGCTCCATCTTGGTTTGCTTTGATCAAAAGGAAACGTTTCTTTGGGTGTATTGTCATAATCGAATTCTGCAAGTATTAATTTTCCGTAACCGGTAATTATCGGACAACTGCCATAACCGTTATATTTTGCTGTTAAAGGTTTGTCGCTGATCATTGATAAGAGGTTGGCAATAACAACCGGAGATTGTTTTCTTACTGCGGCGCCGGTTTTAGCATTGGGCGTACTGGTGGCGTCACCAATACCAAATACATTTTTGAAGCGGTTATGCTGTAATGAAAATTTGTCAACGTCCACCCATCCCTGTTCATTGGCGAGCGGACTGTTTCTAATAAAGTCGGGTGCACTTTGCGGAGGGGTAACATGAATCATGTCAAAATTCTTTGTTACGAAACTTTCAGTGCCGTCTTCTGCAATCACTTTAAAAGTAGCCTGTTTAGCCGGGCCATTTATTTTAACCAGGTCGTGACGGAAATGAGTTTGTACGTCATATTTTTTAATGACTTTATTAAGCTGATCTGCATATTTTTTAATGCCGAAAATTACTTTACCTGCAGTTGAGAAGTCTACGGTAACTTTTCCCTGTAAGCCATGTTTTCTGAAATAGTCTGCAGCGAGATAAGTGATTTTTTATGGTGCACCTCCACATTTTAAAGCGGTGGAAGGACTTGTGAAAATGGCTGTCATTCCCGGTTGCATTTCTTGAATGCACGAAAATGTATAGGGTGCAGTCTGGAAACTGTAGTTACTGGTAACATTGTATTTACCAAGAGCTTCTTCAAGCCCTTCCACGTCTTTCCAGTTAAGTTGGATGCCCGGGGCCACCACCAGGTAATCGTATGAATAGTTATTGCCGGCTGAAGTATCCACCATATTAGATTCCGGGTGTATGGCAGTGGCAAATGCTTTTATCCATTTCACTCCTTCGGGAATCACGGTGGATTCTCCCCGCACAGTGTCGTTGATGTCGAAAGTTCCTCCGCCGACCAATGTCCATGCCGGTTGATAATAATGTTTTTCTGATGGCTCAATGATACCGATTTCGAGTTGGGGAGCTTTTCTGCGGAGGCCGGCTGCTACTGAAATTCCGGCGTTACCGCCGCCTATGATCAAAATGTTGAAGTGGAGCATCGTTGTAATTTATACAGTAAAGCTATCTCTCTGAAATGCAGCTACCTGTGACATTCATCACCTTTGCGAATGATTAATGAAAAAAAAATCTTATCTAAAATGCTAAATATTTTAGTATTTAGTTATCTTTGTTTTATGCCATACTTTTTAATTACTGTACAGGTTAGGGATAAGAAAAAAGTGGAAGCCGTGCGGGAGTATCCTGAGCGGGACCTTGAACAGGTTTACCTCAAATTGCGTTATAAGGCCAATGAGAAATATGGCCAGGCTCTGCAGTATTTTAATTGTGTAATGGTGAGTAAGCACACAGCTGAGGTGCGAGCATATGTGGATACTTTGGGAAAGAAGTGATTTTGACGTGCGAAGTGCGAAGTGGGAAGTAACAGCCGTCTCGTGCGTGAATCGTCAATCGTGAAACGTGAATCCGTCAATGCGTCAATATGTGAATTCGAGGCAAGTGCGAAGTGGAAAACACTTCCTGGGGAATATGAATTAACGCAATTCTATTCGCGCTAATGGCTGTTCTCTACTGTCTACTGTCTCTGTATTGGCTGTTCACTGCTTACTGCTAACTGCTTACTTGTATCGGCTGTTCCCTATTGCCTATTGCCTCCTGCCTATTGCCTGTTTAATGCGGCAGCCTATCTCTCACCAATCCATACACCCAGGTACCGGCAATGGCACTCAACAAGGCGACTACAACTACAGTGGCTCCAGTGCCGATCAATGCATACAGAGGGCCGGGGCATGCTCCCGTTAATGCCCAACCGAATCCAAAAATCAATCCTCCATATAGTTGACCTTTGTTGAATTTCTTTTTAGGAATATCGATAGCCTCACCATAGATCGTTTTGATGTTGAATTTGCGGATAATTAAAATGCTGATCATTCCCGTTAAAATAGCTGAGCCAATAACCCCGTACATATGGAAGCTCTGCAATCTGAACATCTCCTGGATTCTAAACCATGAAATAACTTCTGCTTTAACCAGAATGATACCGAAAAGTACTCCCGCAACACCATATTTTATATTGTGCCACCATGGATGCTGCAATTTTGATTCATTAATACTAGTTGTATCCAGTGAACGCACTTCAAAATCCATATTATCTTCAACCAATGGGTGTACAACTGTCTCAGTTTCTTTAGTATTCATTGTAAAATTATAGTCGTTGAAGAATGACAGGTAAAATAAAATTTGCCATGATAAATCCACCAGCCATAAAGCTGATAGTTGCCACCAACGATGAAAACTGTAAGTTGCTTAAACCCATGATAGCGTGTCCGCTGGTACATCCGCCTGCATAACGCGTACCAAAACCCACCATAAATCCACCAACTACAATTAAAATCAATCCCTTTGCAGTTAACAGCTGCTGCCAGTTAAACAGGTTTTGAGGTACCTGGCTGGATAAATCTGTAATGCCATAGCTGCTGAGCTCACTCACCAATTTAGGATTGAGCGCCATAGGATTAGGATTGTTGAAATATTGCGTAATGATGAAAGCGCCAAGAATTACTCCAGCTGCAAAAACCAGGTTCCATACTTCTTTTTTCCAGTCGTACTGAAAAAACGGAATTTTCGCAGGAATACAGGCTGCGCAGATATGCCGCAACGAAGAAGAAATTCCAAAAGATTTATTACCGAGTATTAACAGGATAGGAACGGTAAGTCCAATCAAAGGCCCTGCAACATACCAGGGCCAGGGAGAAGTAAGTAATTCTTTCATGACATTTTCAATTTCAGCTTGAAACTAATCTTTTAAAAAAAATCCTGCAAGAATAATTTTATAGAATTAAAAAAATACGTTATCTGTTTTTTACCCTTTATTTAATCAGAAAAATACACCTGATAAAAGGGGAATAGACTTGTTATAAATTTTTTATAATCGAACTTTAGGTGTCAGACACTTTCGCAACGATTGATCAGGGAATATACTTCGAAGTGTCTGACACCTGGGGCCAAATTTATAAAAGGGTAGTAGGACAAACATAATCCGTTACCTCAAATTTTCCACTTTCCTTAATTGCCTTGTATCCACCACTGATATCGACTACATTATCAAATCCTCTTGATTTCAGGATCGATGCAAATATCATAGAACGGTACCCCCCTGCACAATGAGCATAATAAGTTTTATTCTTATCAAGCACCTGCATGTGATCGTTAACGTTATCAAGCGGTGTGTTTTCAGCTGATTTAATATGCTCGCTCAGGTATTCGCTTTCCTTTCGAACATCCAGAATATTAATATCACCAACTGCTTTTGCAATTTTCGATAGTTCATCAACCGAAACAGATGAAATTTCATCCATTTCCCTGCCTTCTTTTTTCCATGATTCTATTCCTCCTTTCAGGTAGCCGATGGTGTGATCATATCCCACCCTTGCCAATCGGGTAATTACTTCTTCTTCGCGGCCAGGTTCATGCACAATTAAAATCTGCTGTTTGATATCAGGAATCAATGCGCCTACCCATGGCGCAAAACTGCCGTCTATTCCAATATTGATAGAATTGGGAATAAAACCTTGGGCAAATGTCTGCGCATCGCGTGTATCTAAAATCAATGCGCCGGTTTCATTTGCAGCTGTTTCAAACTCTTCAGGTGATAGTGCAATATTGCCCCGTTTCATTACATCATCAATACTTTCATATCCCTGTTTATTCAGCATTACATTCAGTGGGAAATAGGCAGGAGGAGGCATAAGACCGGCAGTAACCTCTTTCACGAATTCTTCTTTCGTCATTCCTTCTTTGAGGGCGTAATTTGTTTTTTTCTGATGGCCTAAGGTATCGCTGGTTTCTTTACTCATGTTTTTGCCGCATGCACTTCCAGCTCCATGTGCCGGATAAACGATAACACCATCAGGTAATGTCATTATTTTATTCCGGAGTGAATCAAATAAAATACCTGCAAGATCTTCCTGCGTAAGGTGCGTAGCTTTCTGTGCCAGGTCAGGCCTTCCGACATCACCGATAAATAATGTGTCACCAGAAAATAATGCAACCGGTTTTTCTGTCTCATCAATCAATAAGTACGAAGTACTTTCCATGGTATGACCTGGTGTATGAATGACTTTTATTTTTACTTTTCCCAACCGGAGGATTTCGCCATCATCAGCTATATGAGCTTTAAATGTTGGTGTTGCCAGTGGCCCATATACAATCGGCGCGCCTGTTTTATTACTCAGATCCAAATGGCCGGAAACAAAGTCGGCATGAAAATGTGTTTCCAGCACGTATTTTATTTTCGCATTATTCCTTTCTGCTTTTTGAATATAAGGTTCAACTTCACGCAGTGGGTCTATTACTGCCGCTTCGCCATTACTCTCGATATAGTATGCTCCCTGTGCAAGACAACCGGTGTAAATCTGTTCTATTTTCATATTACTAAACTTATAGTTTCAATAAATAAATCAAATACAAAATTCTGTTTTTATTAGAAGATGCCGGTTAAGTTCAGGTATTATCTTTATAACATTAACAGTTAACGGGCTGATTATAAACTACAGAAAAAGTTCTTTAATGATAATGTAAGTACCCATCACCAAAACAAACCAACCAAATCCTTTTTTAAGAGTGGCTGATGAAATTTTCTTGCTCCACATATTTCCCAATAATATTCCTCCAATTGCTAATGCCGTAACAGTGAAAAGTAATTTCCAATCCATGGTATAATGTGATAAATCTCCAAGAAATCCAATCAGTGATTTCGCGGTAATGATCAGCAGTGAAGTGCCGACAGCCATTTTCATTGGTAATTTGCTGAACAGTACAAGTGCTGGTATAATTAAAAAGCCGCCGCCGGCGCCAACAAGGCCTGTGAGTGTTCCCACCACCAAACCTTCCAGCAGTATCATCGGATAATTGAACTTTTGCTCTGCTTCAGCTTCCGATTCGGTTCTTGTGTCTGGTTTCTCCCTGATCATTGAAATAGATGCGAAAACCATAAGTACCGCAAATAGCAGCATCAGCATTATTGACTTCGTGACTTCAAAATCACCTATTGTGAAGATGTGATCAGGGATGAAAGGAATCAGCCATTTCCTTGTGGCGTATACCGCAGCAATGGCAGGTATTCCAAATATCGCCGCTGTTTTAAGATTTACCAGTCCCTGTTTGTATTTGGGAATAGCGCCGAACAGACTTGTTGACCCAACAATAAACAATGAATATGCAGTTGCCAAAACCGGGTTTACACCAAAAAGATATACCAATACAGGCACAGTAAGAATCGATCCACCACCACCTATGAGACCCAGCGAAATGCCAATAACGATTGCCGCTAAATATCCCAATATGTCCATATTGCTTGTTTGACGCAAATATGAGTATTTGTTGAGAGGCTATATGTGACTTTTATCGCAAGTTTATCTAATCCATTCAATGCTATTTCTATGGAGAATTACAATTTTGTTTTTTTCCATGTTTTTCAGGAGGCGGGAGATTACTTCGCGGGAAGAATTGAGGTCATCGGCAATCTGCTGATGCGTCAATTGAAGGTGCGTGCCCATTTGTTCCCGTTGGCGTTTAAGGTAAAATTCGAGCCGCTCATCCATATTCCTGAATGCAACATGATCGAGCGTGATCAGTAACTCTTCAAATCTATCCCGATAGGAGGTAAGTACAAAGTTGTTCCAACTCTTATATTTCGTCATCCATTCGTCCATTTTTTCAAAAGGAACTGTCAGTATCTCTGAATCTTTAATGGCCACGGCCATTATCTCACTTGTTTTTTGTCGTGAAGCGCACACCATGCTCAATGCACAGGCCTGACCGGGCTCGAGATAGTAAATAAAAAACTCGTTGCCTTCTTCATCCTGCCGGTAGATTTTTAAAAGTCCTTCAACCAGGATCAGCGCCGACTTAAAATATTGGCCTTTTTTCACGATGGTTTCACCTGCATTGAATTGGTGATAGGTGCCAAACTGTTCTAACTCTTCCCGAAGTTCTGACTCGAGAGAAGGAAAATTAACCTGAAGGCGGGAGATTTCGATTTGAGACATAGGAATTTTTTACTTAGTAAAGTTAACCTATTACCGGGCCACAAAAAAGTGTGAAGTACGAAATGCAAAGTGTGAAGTAAAAGCAAGTAAGGGCTTCTGCTTCCTTCCCGCTAGTTGCGCCATTTCGGCTGTGTATTCCAAAGCGATGCACTTTAAAGTAAAACTCAACTTTTTGGACACAGAGGTACTTAAAAAAGTATGAAGTACGTAATGCGAAGTTTGAAGTAGTAGCAACTACTGTCTTCCTATTTCCTTCCCCCTCTTCGCGCCTTTCATTCTACAATTAATGAACCTTAGTTTCGTCGTATTTTAAATGCGGTAGCCGGTCTCGCCTGTGGCGAGACGGAAAGAACGGCAAGGTTCGGGAAAAGTGCAAGTGGGTGTAAGATTTTAATTTGATGTAAGAGCGAAGTGCCTTAAGTAATATCAGGATTTCTGGACACAGAGGTCTACAATGAAACAAAGGGCACAAAGGAAGTTGGAAGTATGAAGTAACGGCAACAGCTAGCTGTTTTTCCCGTGTTCTTCCCGTATTTCCCGGCTTAGCAATAAGTGAATTCTGAAACACGAAGTATGAAGTGCGGGTTAACAGCCGTTCCAGCGTGAATCGTCAATCGTGAATCAATGTTGTTGAATTAAGAAACGGACCGGATCAAAATTTACAGCTTTTGTAGAATGGTCTCCCAAGGAACATCCGCCACATAGTCACATAGGGCACATAGAAATATCTCATGTATTCAACTATGAGACTATGTGGTTAAAAAAAGCACCGCTTTAAAGGTCGGGTTTTCTTATTTCAACGACATTGAATCGTGAATGCTCTTTTGAAAGTGAATGTGTGAATATGTTAATAGATGAATGAACAGCCGTCGATCGTTTCTAGATTCCTATCATTTAAGCGGGCTGGAGCTTCAACTAGTAGTTGTTTTCAAAAATGAATTTTGCCCATTTTTATTCCATGTACAACCAACAAAACAAATAAAACAGCAAAAGAAAAACTGATATAAAGCGGTAATATTTTTCTCCCCTTTTGTATTTCTCCTTCCGTGACTACAATTCTATCTACCTTTTTTTTACTAAATATTAAGATTGCTGTCAAGACAACAGCGCCGAAAGCAATACTTTCAATTAACCATCTCTTCCACACACCTCCTTGAGGATTCCAGGGTATAATAAAATTGAGTGGTATATTCAGTAAAAGACCAATCGAAAAAATATGAATGATAAAAAGGAGTACAACTATAAGCAAGGATCTGAAATATGGTATATCTAATCCACGATCATCAAATGATCTATAGATAATGGCAAATACTTTCAAAATAAATCTCATGCTACATTTGCCTTGACCATCGTCGTTTATATCCTGATCTCTTTTCTTTTATCCTCTTATTTTTTGACTTATATGGAAGCCGCTCATAAGAAACAATAGATTGTATTGGCTGTTAACTTACAACCCCCAACTTATTACCTTTAACTTGTATTGGCTGTTCACTACTCTCTACCGTCTACTCTCTACCGTCTACTCTCTACCCACTTTGTATTGGATGTTCTCTACTGTCTACTGTCTATCGTCTACTGTCTGCCGTCTAAATAGCTATCGACCTGCCACTGGCCGCCGATTTATAAATCGCTTCCACCACCCTGATATCTTTCAATCCTTCCTCTCCGGGTGCAATTACCGGTTTCCCGTCCATAATGGCTCTCGCATCATCATCCATTTGGTTGGCCTGCTGCCAGGGAACTTCATATGGGAAATTAATGGCGCCGGAAGGGCTGTCACCCTTCACACCTGCATATGCCGAAAATGGATTCATATTCAGATCACCTTTTTCTCCTGACACGAGTAGTGAATTAATATTTTCTCCGAAAGAAGTCCTGATATCAGCTATAATATTTTTTGGGAATGCAATTTTTGCCACTACAGTTTCATCCAATCCGTTTTTATAAATTTCTGGTCTTGTGGTAGATGTGGTGGCCGAAATAATTCCGATGGGTTCCATGCCGGCACCGAGTCTTGCTCCCTGTATTGCGTAAACTCCCATATCTCCCAATACACCTCCACCCATTTCTTTTTTCTGCTTCCAGTGATCCGTACGGCTTTCTTTGTATCCCGCCGAACAACTGATACTATTAATTTTTCCCAGGGCCTTGCTTTTAATCAGCTTGCGATAAGCCTGGGTATTGGGTTCATGCTGTAAGCGATATCCTATAGCTAATATTCTTTTATTTTTTTTACAGGCAGCGATCATCTCTTCACATTCGCGGGGATACATGGCCATTGGCTTTTCGCACCAAACATGTTTGCCTGCATTGGCGGCACGAATCACATATTCTTTATGCATAGAAGGTGGTAATACAACATATACCACATCGATATCAGGGTTGTTTGCTATCTGATCAAAATTCTGATAGTTGTAGATATTTTTTTCGGGGATATTATATTTCGTTTTCCATTGTTCCGCTTTAGAAGGTGTACCGGTAACAATTCCCGCAAGGAAACAATTTTTAGTTTGTTGCAAAGCAGGAGCTAACAAATCTGTGCTGTAATAGCCCAATCCTACCAGTGCCACTCCCAATTTTTCTTTTTTCTGCCCGGTTACTGCTAAAAGTGAATTTGGAGAAAAAAGTACGGCGCCACTTCCTAATGCTAATGTACGGATCAGATCCCTGCGTGTAAATTGTGACATAACAATATTATTGAATGACGATTTTTTTATTCTGTGGCTGTAAGTTATTAAAAGCTGTGGAAACAGGATGTGAAAGTTGCAAATTTCAAATCAATTATACGATTTGAGTGCAGCTGTATCATTCAACTGCCGCAGTATTTTTTTCATGCCTTCGAGGTTTCGCAATAAAACTTCCTCCACATCTTCGTTTTCTGTGTGGCCGATGATGCCGATACTTCCCTTATACCCAGAGGCTTTCAACTTTTTCATCATTTCCAACTCATGCGTACCGTCTCCCAAAGTGAGTATTTTAGGTCCTTCCGGCCTTATGCCGTCGAGATTGACGGTGGTCAGGTATGGTTTAGTGATCCGGAGAATTTCTTCATAGTATCCAAGCTGCAAATGTGAGTGATGAAAATTGTACACAATGCCGATGTTTTTAAGACCAGAGGCTTCAATCACTTTCACCTGGTTTGCAGGTTCGCCAAACCAGGCACCGTGATTATACAGCGCAATAGTGCACCCGATCTCAGCAGCACGGCGGTATACATATTGAACTACTTTGACTGATTTCGATAATTTTTCTTCTTCAGATAATCCGTCGAAATAATTTTCAGGAAAGCTTACCCATAATTCGGTTTTGGTACCCGTTTTTTTTAATGTTGAAAGAATAGTTTCATTACTCTCGTCAAATATTTCCTTTCCTCCACCATCAATCCAAAACCACACGCTTTTCAACTGAATACCTTCCTTTTTAAGGGTATTCAGTTCTATATCCATCACCGGCAAATCATTCGTTCGCCAATCATACGCGAAGGATTGAATGCCCAGTTTTTTTAGCATGGCGGAGCGTTCAGCAGCATTTCTTTTTTTGATATCAAAGGGAATGATGCACCAGGCGACCAAATTATTTTTTGCAAATAATGGCTTAGCTGTATTTTTTTTCTGTTGAGAGAAACCTGCCAAAACACAAAAAAGAAGGGGTGAAATTAACGGCAAAACTTTCATTGAGAATTTTACAGGAAATTTAACCCCTTATCTACTGGCAAAAAATAAATCTTTACCGGGCGTCGGTCGCTGCGTATTATTTTTTATCTATCCAACTTTCCTGCTTGGCCAGGCTATCGTGGCATCTCTTTCCAGTCGGGCCTGGAATTGGAGCAGTTCTTTTTTCTTTTTCATAAATCCGCCGGAAAGAATTTCCTGATAATAATTGATGGAATTATAAAGTAATGATAAGGACTCATTATCGTAAGCCACACCGTTAAAATATTTTCCTTCGAATGCGATATACTTTTTAAAGTTTTCGCGCATTTCAGGAGTGATCAGCGATTGGTATTCTGACCTGGTAAGAGTGTCGCTGATCCATGTTTTAAAATCTTTTTCCAGCGGACTTAATTTGTCCATAGCAATATGAATGAGATCGTAGGATGTATCAACAAAAGCAAATTGAATACCTTCTCTGACCGGCTGCATCTTTTCAATCATTTCGTCAGTAAAGCTGTCAATAATAAAATAGGAAGAATAAAGCTGTTTTAATTCTTCCGCTGTTCCTGTTTTTTGCGCCCGGTTGTAGAAATAAAGAAAAATCGTTTTGTCGTTTTTTAAAATGTTTTCCTTTGTTTCATACAGTTCTTTTTCAATTACCGGAATAATCGTTGCACAATCCTGAGGAGTATATTTTATACCATCGTAATCAAATGACTTAATATTATGATTGCCTTGTGCTATCATTTTTAAAGTTTCAATATCTCTTTCCATCGACATTGCTAAATACACCTGGTCAACTGCATCATCGCTGAATAGCTGATCAAAATCTTTAACTGCTACGATGTCTTTCCGGGTTTCTTCGATATCAAAGTGATTCGGTTGTTTGCCATTGTAGTAGCCATTAAATATTCCGTCAAATGTTACGGCTTCATGATCCTTTGAAAATTCCTGAACAAACTGATCCAACATTGCATTCGAAATTTCCTTTTCATATTGGATGCCTGAAAAAAGTTTTTCAGTCAGTTGTTTTTCAACATCCGTAGCATTCTGCAATAGTTCGCGCGCCGGCCTGTTGTCGTTATTGATCGTAGCAATGTTCAATGCTTCCAGTTTTTTTATACGATCCTCTGTTGCAGGATGGGAGGCCCATTGATCAGTAATGTTAAGCCTCGATTTATTATACCTGTTCAAATGGTTCACTGTTACTGCAGGCAGATTATTTTCAAAACTCAGCTTATCTTCTTTGCCATAAAAAGACATGACAAACTGCTGTTGAGGATATACGTTATCTGTTTTAACCGCAGCTGCAATCTTCTCATTATAAAAATTTATAACCGCCTGGTAAGAATGATTGGCAAGGTCAAGCCTCAACAAAGAGGTAACGAGTGGCTTTGAACCGCTGATATTGGCAGCCACTTCATCGGCGTGAAATTCCATCTCTCTCGACAATTTCATGTAATTCAGATTCACGACTTCATATAATTTTTTCAACACCCACTGAATGCCTGCAACAATGTAAACGCCAATCTTTACAAAAATTGCGAACCAGTCACTTACACCGGCCCATTTACTTATGATCGTCTGGTATCCTGAATTGTCGTACAGCATGTTGTAGATCACCTGATTTACATTATAAACATAGCTACCAACTTTCATGGAACGTTGTGAGAAGTGTCCGAACTCATGTGCAAGTATTGCTTCAAACTCCGCTACGGTAACAGTATTGATCAAGCCCACACCAATCTGCAGATTTTTGCGGATGGGAAGAAACATACTCCAAAAGCTGGAGTCATAAAATACTGCTGCATTTACCTCTGAAGACAGGTATACTTTTTTCGGAAACTTTGTTTGCACTTTATCAACGATAGACTGAATCATTGCAAAAAGTTCCGGATGTTGTTCTTTATGAATTTCTACAAGATGTGAGCGGTCTGTAACATGTTTTTTAAAAATGAATTTAACCAGGAAAAATAGCACAAATACTCCCATACCCGCCAGCCCGATTCCAAGCGCGAGTGTAATAAACGATGGCTTAAGGAGAATAATTAATATTCCTAAGTAAACTGATCCAGCCATTAGTGCCGAAGCCAGCAAAACCAGGAACAAATAAGTAACTGTAAATAATATGATTGATGAAATCGCCTGGCCGGCAATTTTTTTAAATTCAGGGGAAACGGAAACTTTCATGGGGTGCTATTCTGCTTTTAACAAGGGTTGACGCATTAAAGAAAATAAAAAACATCCATTAATGCAATAGCCTGATCAGGAACCTGCTAACTTTTCACTGGTTTGGTTGCAAAAAACGCAGTGGATGATGTGCAGTTATATAAGATAAAATATGATCCATGTCATCGCGAGGTTAAATCCACTGTGTGCGGCCACTGCGCCATATATCGACCCTGATTTTTGCCTGCAGTAAAAAAATAGTTTGCTTACAGCATACATGCTTGCAAGCCAGACTATTGCTGATGTAAAATAAAAGGTCCACTCACCGGAGATAAATACGAAACCAAAGTGAATGAGGTGAGTCATGGCAAATGCGATGCTATCTGCATCTGAAGCCTGATTGTCGCCCCATTTCATCGCAAAGTTTTCATGGATAAATCCGCGGAAAAAAATTTCTTCCCCGAACGGACTTACGGTCATCGCGATAACTGCGTAGATTAAAAAGTAGATTGTTTTATCAGACTCATTCATTACGGTACGGGTGCTGTCATAAGATCTGGATATATACACAATGGCATTTTCGAAACTTTTTTGGAATAGCATGAGATTGATGGCATAGATGAAAACGCAGACTGCAATACCTGCGACGAATGCATAGAGTATCCAGGAAAAGCTCACCGGTGTTTTTATTCCAATATCGTTTCTTCCCTTTTTGGTGAGCAACACAAATGGGACTATGAGCATCAGAAAAAATATTGCAGGCAGCCATTTCGAGCTGCCGGTTTCAACGGCGTTGATCACCAAAGCATATCTTATAATGGCAAAAGCGATTACGAATATCAAACCCGTAATCGGGTTAATGTTGATAAGATCTCTCCAGATGGGTCTAAAGTATTGATTTATAAGATTATTCATATAAAGTCGTTGCAGAATAACAGCATGATTCTTGCTATTGAGGGGATCGGATATTTTGGTCAAATATGTTTTTAGTCACAATGAATGTATCAGTTCCCTATTTATTTGCAGGTTTTATTATTTAAGTGGCACATCATTGTAAGTAGCGGTTCTTTAAAAAAAAGTCAATTGCTACAGGCAGCTTTTCAGTCGTATATGTTCATGATTGTGAAGGTTCAGATCCTCCCACTTTAATTTTATTTGATTTTGTAATTGTTTCGTTATTGCCGGGAAAATCGATTGAATGAGATATGTGATTTCAGATTGTTGTTAATTTGAGTAGTATTAATGGCCAGTAAACATTTTTTATTTTTTTCTCATATCGCCAATGCGGCAACGTTAATCCGGTTAAAATCCATTATAAAGTGAAGCGAACTTATTTGTAAATTCAGCTGATTTTCAGTTGGTTGAAAAACAAGTTTAATAATAATATTTATTAGTGGTGGCCGTATATAACAATTGGCAGATGTAGGCCGTTTATGTAGGAGTTTACCGAAAACCTATCGGATACTTGTCCGACTTTACATCTAACCGTACCTTGTTATGGGATTTGATAAATTATATAACCAGGATGAAGAGTCATCTCCTGGTTGGGATAATAAGACACCATTAGATACAAATGAAATTTTACAAATGAACGCATCAAAAAAAAATATTGATTTTAAACAGCTTCCACAGCGCAGGAAAAGAAGAAGCCTCATACGGTTAATTGCCGCTGTTGCGACAATGATTTTTGCTGTCTATCTCATCAACGATTTTTATGGCCCCAACGAAATTATTCTTAAAAAGAAAATGGTGTTTGGTTTTGAAGGCCAATGTGCAAGTGAATTGATTGTTCAGGACTATGATAAAGATCACAATTTATATGCCACCAGGGGTATGGTTTTATATAAATTACCGAATGGTGGTGACAGATTTCAGCGAGTTGCTAAGATACCAACCGGCTTCAGTTTGTTCTGGTTGCGTAATTTTTCTTTGTTCCGTAAGCTTACCCTTCGTCCGGAGTGTGTCGAGGTGGTAGTAAAATCATCTGGTCATTTAGTTGCTATGTCTGCCGGGAAGATGTGGGCGCTGACTCCCTCAGGTAGCGATTTTATTCCTACTATGGATCTTATTCATTATGGCAAAGGCGATCAGGGAATTTTTGAAAACGGGATATTAAGTAAAAACGATAGCACAGTATTTTTTGGGGAATATTTTAGAAATAATGACAGGGAAGAAGTAAAAGTATATGGCAGTTTTAATGCAGGCAGAGATTGGAAGGTACAGCATGCCTTTAAACCTGGCGAAATAAGACACATCCATGCTTTATTAAAGGATCCGTATGAAGATAAGCTTTGGATCTGCACCGGAGATGATAATGGTGAGCCGCGGATTGCGTGGACTGTTGATGATTATAAGACCATTCATCCGATAGGGCACGGTAGTCAGATGTGGAGAGCCACCCAATTGGTATTTGAAAAAGACTACATCTATTGGGGCGCTGATACATATGAAAAAGATTTTGCCGGCATTTATCGCTGGCACAGGAAGACGCAAAAGGTGGAAAAACTTTCAGATGTGGTGGATGGTGCAGTATTTTATGCAACTCAACTTAAGAATGGTACCATTATTATGAATACCAGCCGGGAAGGTGGAAAGAATGAAAAAGATGAAAGAACAAAGATGTATGTGGTGAACAATGCGGGTGATGTAAAGACTAAGAAAATGGGGACATGGGAAAAGAAAAGCGGTTTTTGGTTTAAATATGCAAAACTCAGGATTCCCCGCTCACAGGGAGGACCGTCTCTTGCAATCACCTGTTTAATGCAGAAGGAATTTGCCAATGCTGAATTGATATTAATTCCTGAAGAGCAATTTACAGAAGAGAAGATTGAAGCAGCAGCACTTGCCGTCGACTGATATCAGTTAAACTGGAGCGCCGGTAAGCGATATTGATGGCCGTCAACAACAAACAACTCTTCTATCTCATACGTCCAGTAAGAGTGAATCGGTGATTTTTTTAAATGATCATCAACCTCTTGCTTAGAAGCCGCTGAAAATGTAATCCATGATTTTTGGGATTCCATGGTTACAACATAATGATCTATAATTCCATTTTCAATTAAATCATTTATAAGCGCCCGGTGCTCAGGAATTGCTTTCATAAATTCCTCATCCATCACAAATTGAATACTAACCTGGTATTTTTTCATAAAAAACCATTTCGTTGTTTAAGATAAACGAAAATTTTGAAAATCAGGTTGCAGTTGGAATTGTTAAACCTGATCAAATCTTCCAATCAACAATATTGTTAACATGTGAGGCATTAAACGGCACAGAAACCCTGATATAATTGTCTGTGTAGCCTTCCATCATGCCGTTTTTATCCTGATGTTCAAACAGCACCGGTCTTACCTGGTCATTATTGCTTGCCGTGAAATGCTGAAGTTTCATAAATGAAAGATTACGCAGAATTTTATTTCTTTCATGCCTGATGTGAACAGGTATTAAGGGTTTAAGTTCAAGCGCATGGGTGTTATCGCGTTCAGAATAGGTGAATACGTGCAGATAAGAAATATCCAGTGCATGCAGGAAATCAAACGTCTCATTAAATTCAACTTCTGTTTCGCCCGGAAAGCCGACGATAACGTCAACGCCTATGGCACAGTCGGGTATTAAAGCTTTAATCTTTTCCACCTTCTCAGCATACAATTCCTTTTTGTATCTCCTTCTCATCAATCCTAAAATCCTGTTGCTGCCACTTTGAAGTGGGATATGAAAATGCGGCATGAATCTTTTGCTGCCTGCGACCCATTCAATTATTTCATCACTTAGTAAATTGGGTTCTATTGAAGAGATGCGGTAGCGCTCTATGTTCACTTCTTCCAGTGCGCGGCATAATGCATAAAAATCCTCACCTGTCATTTCTCCTGTTAAACACTTGCCGAAATCGCCGAGGTTGATGCCTGTCAGTACTATTTCCTTAACACCTTTGGCAGCCAATTCAGTTGCCTGTTTCACCACATTACTGATAGTACTGCTCCTGCTTTTACCCCTCGCCAACGGGATAGTACAAAATGAACAGGAATAGTCGCATCCGTCCTGCACTTTTAAAAATGTTCGGGTGCGATCACTCACCGACCATGAAGAATGGAACTCGCTCACTTCATCGATATCGCAGCTGCAGATTTTTGCTGAATCGCCTTTTGTATATTCCCTTAGGTGCCGGGCGATATTAAACTTTTCCGCAGCACCCAATACGAGATCGACACCGGGAATGTCTGCAATCTGCTGCGGTTTGAGCTGCGCATAACAACCGGTAATGACCACTGTGGATTCCGGGGCCCTTCGCTGGATACGCCTGACCAGTTGCCGGCATTCCTTGTCTGCATTTTCTGTAACAGAGCAGGTATTGATCACATATACATCTGCTTTGTCTTCGAAACTCTTTTTTTCAAAGCCTTCCTGTTCCAATAGTCTGGAAATCGAGGATGTCTCCGAAAAATTAAGTTTACAACCCAGCGTATGAAATGCGACCGATCTTGCTTCTGCCATAACGGGCGCAAAGATAAGCAGCATCCGGCAAATCTTTTCACGGTAGCCAGTTGGCGAAAATTAGCCTGTGAAAAGAAGTCTGATACAGTTTCAGCCCGTATTTTCCATTATTTTCACCGCTGGAATGAGAGGAAAAAAACGGCCAAACGCCAGAAAAATATCGATTATTCTGTTTATTACCCTTTTAGCAGGGGTGATGCTGTTTCGTATATTGGGGACCTGGGAAACCGGGGATTTACCTGACAGGCGGCCTGAAGATGTTGTGGTGCTCGACAGGTTTCCTGACAAACTGATATTTACCCGCCATGCCCGTTGCAGGATGGATTGCAGAAAGGTGAGCGAAGGGGAAGTAAAAGATATTCTGGAAAAAGGAAGAGTAAATTATAAAAAAAGCGACTTGCGGGCCAAGCCTGATCCGAGGTATGCGGTAGAGGGATATAGCGGCGATGGTCAACATCTTCGGATTATCTTTGCACCTTCCCGAAAGGGTTTGGTGGTCATCACCTGCATTGATTTAAACAGAGAGTGGCAATGCAAATGCTGAGCTGCCGGACATAAAATTTTAGCGCCTCCAGATGAATTATTTAGCCTGGCCCTTGCGAGTTGTTTTTACCTTGTATGCAGTTACAACTTTTGTAATACTGATGCTTTTCTTTTTTCCTTTTATTGTTGTCGCGTCATTCTGGGGCAAGGTTCGCGGGGGCAATTTTGTTTACTATCTATTACGTATCTGGTCAGCAATATGGCTGCCGCTTACAGGGATTGTCCACACAAATATTTACGAATCGAAGCCCGATCCAAAAAGGCAGTATATATTTCTTGCTAATCACATTTCTTATCTTGATTCAGCCATAATTGTTGAAGCAGTAAAACAACCCTTCAGGCCATTGGGTAAAGTGGAAATGAGCCGGATACCCGTTTTCGGCTTTATTTATAAAGTCTGCGTAGTAATGGTGGATCGGTCTAATGCAGAAAACCGCGCGAAGAGTATCAGGCAGTTAAAATCTGTACTCAAAAAAGGGATTTCGATATTGGTATTTCCTGAGGGGACATTTAATGAAACCAATCAGCCTCTTGCATTGTTTTATGATGGTGCCTTCCGATTGGCAATTGAAACACAAACACCTATTCAACCTGTTCTTTTTTTAGATACGTACAGCAGGATGCATTATGCACATATCTTCAGCCTGACGCCCGGGCGATCGCGTGCCGTTTTTCTGGAACCGATAGAAGTGGTGGGAATGAATCAGGGTGATTTGAAGCGTTTGAAAGAAAGAGTTTTTCAGCAGATGGAAAAAAAGTTGATCACATATAAAGCGGCATGGATTGAAAATGATGCGCTGGCTGAAGGATAGACTAAACGACGGGAAGAAATAAAAAAGATGGTTTACGCTGAAGTGATATTACCCCTTGCATTGCCTAAAACATACACCTATGCCATACCTGATGAATTGATTGAACAGGTTGTGCCCGGTGTACGCGTTGAAGTCAATTTTGGAAGGCAGAAGAAATATGCAGGTGTGGTAAAATCTCTCTTTACTGAAAAGCCGCAGGGGTTCGACCCCAAGCCTGTTTTAAATGTGCTCGATTCTACTCCGGTAATACATCCCGGTCAGTTGCAGTTATGGCAATGGCTTTCTGAATACTATTTGTGCAGTGAAGGGGAAGTGATGGCTGCCGCACTGCCTGCCCATTTTAAACTCAACAGTGAAACGACACTTATTTTTAATGAAGAATATGGTGATGATTTCTCAGGATTGGGGGATGATGAATTCCTGGTTGCAGAGGGTTTGTTATTGAAAAAAGAGTTAAAACTCGAAGAGGTACAGCAGATTCTGGATGCGGCGCATGTTTATCCGGTAGTAAAGAAACTAATTGAAAAAAGAGTATGTTTTGCGTGGGAGTCGCTTAAAGATAAATATGCTCCTAAAAAGGAAACTTATATCCGTTTACATCAACGTTATAAAGACGAGGAGTTACTTGCTGATCTTTTAAATAACTGGAATAACAAGGCGCCAAAACAACTGGAACTTTTATTGGCCTATTTACACCTTCAGCGGACAGAAGGAGAGGTCAAACAAACTGAACTGCTGAAAAAATCCGGCGCTACCGCTGCACAGTTAAAGGGATTGGTGGATAAGGATATTCTTATCGCAGAAAAACTGACAGTGGACCGCATCCGGAATCTGCCAATGGAAATGAAAATTGATTTTACACTATCCTCAACACAGGAAACTGCTTTGAAAAATGTGAGAGAGGTGTTGAGTGGGAAATCAGTTTGTTTATTGCAGGGCGTTACGTCAAGTGGTAAAACGCTGCTATATGTAAAGCTGATGGAAGAATGCATAATGGCCGGACAACAGGTATTGTATCTCCTGCCGGAAATTGCACTAACGGCGCAGATCATACGAAGATTACAACAATATTTTGGTGGGTATATCGCTATTTATCATTCCCGGTTTAATCCGAATGAAAGAGTTGAGATATGGAATAAAGTGAATGATGGCACCACAAAAATTGTTTTAGGCGCCAGGTCGGCACTGTTTCTTCCTTTTGATAACCTGGGATTAGTTATAGTAGATGAAGAACATGATGCATCCTATAAACAGCAGGATCCGGCTCCCCGCTACCATGCGCGAGATGCCGCCATTTATTATGCTTCATTGATGGGCGCAAAAGTATTGCTGGGCAGCGCCACTCCTTCGCTTGAAACGGCATTCAATGCACAATCCGGCAAATACGGACATGTTTTATTGACAGAAAGATTCGGAGGTATGGAAATGCCCGTAATTGAAATTACCGATACCCGGATATTGAACAGGCAAAACCGTGCGAAAGTGATGATCAGTCCTGTGCTGAAAGATGCTATGGAGAAGGCCATCAACGAGCATATGCAGGTGATTCTTTTTCAGAACAGGAGAGGCTATTCGCCGTATATGATGTGCGGTGTATGCGGACATATACCGCATTGTGATCATTGTGATGTAACGCTTACCTACCATAAAATTCATCACCGCCTGCAATGTCATTATTGTGGCAATACATATCCGCGGCCGCAAACCTGTGTCCGTTGCGGAAACAGTAACTGGAACGAGAAAAATTTTGGAACAGAAAAGATTGAAGAGGAATTAAAGGAGCTGCTGCCCGACGCAAGAGTGGCGAGGATGGATGTAGACGCAGTAAAAGGTAAAACTGCACATGATACACTCATCAGGCAGTTTGAGGACCGGCAACTGGATATACTTGTTGGTACACAGATGGTGGTAAAAGGGCTCGATTTTGATCATGTAAATGTGGTAGGCATTTTGGATGCAGATGGATTATTAAGCTTTGCTGATTTCAGAGTAAATGAAAGAGCGTTTCAGTTGATGGAGCAGGTGAGCGGAAGAGCAGGCCGTAAAGGGAAACAGGGAGTTGTGATCGTACAGGCTTCTAATCCGGGTCATGGTGTGTTGCAATGTGTAAAGGCGCACGATTATGATTTGTTTTACCGAAGTGAAGTGGAGAGCAGGCGCCAGTTCGGTTATCCTCCCTTTACGCGATTGATTCAACTTACCTTCAAACACAAACAAAAAGAAAAGGTGGTTGCTGCAGCCGACATAGTAGCCATGCAATTAAAAAAGCAATTAGGCGATTTATTGATTGGCCCCGCTGAGCCGGTGGTGAACAGAATTCGCGGACATTATCTTATGGAGATATTATTGAAATTACCGAAGGATAGAAGAATTAACCAGCTCGCCCGTCAAATGATCAGGCAACAGATCATCATTTTGCAAAACGATAAAACATTCCGTTCTGTGCAGGTCATTCCTGATGTGGATCCTGTATAATCAGGCTGGTATATTGACCTCTTTCAGCATTTTAATCATCTGGTCGTATTCGAGAATATGAATACCTCTTGGCAATTTCTGGGTGGCATTCACGGCTGCATTGGCAACATCCTCTGCTTTAATGGATTTGTATTTACTCATTGATGAGGGCAGTATCCAACTTAAACCTGGCATTATAAACTGGGCAATACTTTCGCCTACTCTCGATTCATTTCGCTTACCGATTAATACAGAAGGGCGTAAAAAAATAAGTTGTGGAATCAGTTCTTTACTCACCACTTCTTCTGCAACTCCTTTTAATTTCAGATAGAAGTTGTTGTTGTTTTCGGGGTTGGCACCTACAGCGCTGATGAGCACGAAGCCATACACACCGGCTTTTGCGGAAGCTTTTGCTGCCTGATAGGGAATATCGAAATCTACTTTTTGATATGCTTCCTTATCTCCTTCCACTTTCTTATTGGTGGTACCTACTGCGCAAAAAACAGTTTCACTTCCGGCTAAGATAGGATCCAGTTGTTTAGGATCTTTGAAGTCAATGATATATTCGCTGAGTTTCGGATCATGCACATCTGTTGTACGTCTTGTGATTACATTTACCTGGCTGTATAACGGATCGTTGAGTAATCTTTTAAGTATCAATCCGCCCACTAAACCGGTGGCTCCAAGCAAAGTAACAGTCTGGCTCATTTTTTAGTATTATTGTTCCATGCAAATTCAGGAAAATTTTTCACTTCGTAAGTATAATAGTTTTGGGATTGAAGCGTCTGCACGATTTTTTTCATCTTTCACCAATACTGCAGAACTGAATGAGCTGGTGGATAAAGCCCGGGAATTCCGATCTTCTGGTACCGAACCATTATTGATACTGGGAGGTGGCAGTAACATTCTTTTTACACATGACAGAAATGGTTGGGTATTGAAAAACGAAATCCCTGGAATAGAAAAGATAAATGAAGATGATGAACATGTATACGTGGCTGTGGGTGCCGGCGAAAACTGGCATCAGTTGGTAATGTTTTCCATCGCCAACGGATGGGCGGGTCTTGAAAACCTTTCACTCATTCCGGGTAATACAGGCGCTTCACCAATTCAGAATATAGGAGCATATGGAGTGGAACTAAAAGATGTTTTTTTTGAACTGGAAGCCTGGCACCTGCAGGATAAAACCTTGGTAACATTTTCTGCTGATGATTGTAAATTCGGATACCGTGAAAGTGTGTTTAAAAATACGCACAGGAACCAGTTCGTGATCACACGGGTAATTTTCCGGTTAAATAAAGCACCCCGGTTTAACGTGAGTTACGGAGCCATTAATGAACAGCTGGAGAAAGCAGGTGTGACCACTTTAAGTATTCGTGCTGTTTCCGATGCTGTTATTCGCATACGTTCTTCCAAGTTACCAGACCCTGCAATGATTGGGAATGCAGGTAGTTTTTTTAAGAATCCCGAAGTAAGTGTAGAACAATATAAGCAGCTGAAAAGCAATCACCCGGCGATTGTCGGTTATCCTACAACGGTAGGTCTGATAAAACTGGCAGCTGGCTGGCTGATTGAGCAAGCCGGTTGGAAGGGATATAGGGATGGTGATGCGGGTTGCCATTCGCGGCAGGCATTGGTGCTGGTTAATTATGGTGCAGCAAAAGGTAGTGAAATCCTGTCTTTAAGTGAGAAGATAAAAACCAGTGTGGCAGAGCAATTTGGCGTGATGCTGCACACAGAGGTAAATATCTTTTAACAATATCTTAGTTTAAGTAGTTGAGTTTCTATGCGCCAGTTAGTTATCAGTAAAGTGGAACAATTTTTTAACCAACAGATGAAAAGAAATTTATGCGTGTAATCACAAGGTTTTCATTGCTGTGCTTAATACTCGGTTTGTTTATTGGTGATTCATTATCGGCCCAGGAACGCGAACCACCGCAGCCGCCTACTTCCAATGCATCAAATTTGTATGCTGAGTTTTTAGGTCCGGGTATATTTTACTCAATAAATTATGATGCGCGATTTTCAAAGTCGGAAAGGGGATTGGGATTCAGGATTGGTGCAGGAGGATTGTATGCTGATGGAGATGGATATTGGGTGGTGCCATTCGGATTAAATTATTTGCTTGGAGCGAATGGTAATTATTTTGAACTCGGTGGGGGAGCGGCAATTGGAAATGTTACAGATATTTTTAGTTCCAGTGATCAGGAAAATACTTCAGCATTGGGTTACATGAGTTTTGGTTACCGGAGACAGGCATTTCGTAAGAAGGGAGTTCTCTTCCGTGCGGCATTCACGCCTTTGTTTGGTAATGATTTTTTTATTCCTTATGCCTCGGTGGGAGTGGGATTTAGATTTTAGAACAGGCAATAGGCAATAGGCAGTAGGCAATAGGCAGTAGGCAATAGGCAGTAGGCAATAGGCAGTAGGCAATAGGCAGTACAGAACAGCCGATACTTAGTAAGCAGAAAGTAGACGGTAGAGAATACAATTTATCTTTTTCTCATTATGAAATAATTTGACTTTCTCCGCTAAACTCAAAACCTCCGTTAGCCTCTGTGGCTTGCACTTAGAAAAGTAAGATTTTTTTGGAAGTAACATTTTTTGGCCACGGAGTTGAGCGGAGAATTTGAGTTTAACGGAGTATAACAGCCAATACTTAGTAGGTAGAAAGTAGACGGTAGACAGTAGAGAATACAATTTATCTTTTTCTAATTGTGTAGTAATATTTTTTCTCCGCTCATCTCAAAACCTCCGTTAGCCTCTGTGGCTTGCATTTAGAAATGTAAGAATTTATTGAATGGAAATGTTTTGGCCACGGAGTTGAGCGGAGAATTTGAGTTTAACGGAGTATAACA
>JANPJC010000086.1:0-35120 GCA_031425315.1 Chitinophagales bacterium | reverse complement strand
ATACTACAGTTTATAGTTATCCTGTATGGCAAATAATTGATGAATATCCTGAGTTGAAAAAACAAAAGACTTTGAAATTTTTGCCTGCAGTAAGTTATCTCAACTATGTGATATTAAATGACATTGTCATTCTTCCGGAATATTATCGCGAAGGAATTTCTGAAAGTTGCAGTGATGATGACAACCGCGTAAAAAAACTTTTCACTGATTAATTTCCCGGTAAGAAAATAGTGACGGTCAATCCGTGGGGAATGAACTATGCCGGAGGTGGTGTACACTGCTGTACACAGCCGGTTCCAGCTAAATAAATTTTCTCTTTGCCTGTGTTTTCCGAACTGCTTTAAATGATTTATACCAAATAAAGTATAAGCAAAAGTTAATCTGTTAACAATGAGGCCCATATGAGAGCCTGCTATATTTGTAAAGCATTTAATACTCATGTTTATTGATCGGGACATTCTTTCAATTTTTGTTGAACAATTTCAAACCAGGTCAACATGTCGCTTTTCAAGATGCTATTATTTGTTCATGTAATAGGTGGGTCGATCAGCCTCCTGCTCGGGGGATATATCATGGTTACCAGGAAGGGAGGGAGGCGTCATAAAAAAGCAGGTAATATTTATTTTATCAGCATGTTGATTTCCGCATTGGTGGCATTGTTATTATCCTGGATACATCCGAATTACTTTCTTTTTATTGTTGGTGTATTCACCGCTTTTATGTTATTGAGCGGGCGGAGGTATATACAAAAGAAGGATGGAACCAGAGTGAATGGAACCGACTGGCTGCTTACTGCTGTAATGTTCGTATTTGCTATGACATTTATTGGATTGGGAATCTGTAATCTTTATTACCAAAAGGTATTCGGTACTGTATTCCTTTCATTCGGCGTTATTTCTTTGCTTCTCGTTTACCAGGACTATAAAAGCTTCACAGGCCGCAGTAAAATTGTTAATTTCTGGTTGACCACGCACCTGCAGCGCATGATCGGGAGTTATGCGGCGTCATTAACAGCCTTTCTGGTAGTGAATAATACTTTATTGCCGGCATCTGTTGCCTGGCTTTTACCCACCGCAATTATGGTTCCCCTGATCTTCATATGGACCCGAAAAAACAAGGTTGTGAATAAGTCGTAGAATAACTCGAACAGCGCGTGGAAAAAAGCCTTCTGAATAATTAAATTTTTGCCTGTAACGCCCTGTAATAGAGGGTTTATATTTCTTTTCAACACCCGGTGAATAACAACTTCCGGCTATGTGATTTTTACGTTATTTCTTTACATCCGATTATGGTTGCCAGTGCCCTCTGGGTATTGCATTAAAAGGGAACCAGGTGTGAATCCAGGACTATCCCCGTAGCTGTAAGCTCCTTCAGACAATATTGTTTCAATCCCGCCACTGTCTAGCCTCAGGCGAGATGGGAAGGCCGAAACAATGGAGTAAGTCAGAAGACCTGCCATCATCATCGACAATTGATCATCCTGCTTTCGGGTGAATTTGCAGGTACTGTATTTGCAGCTACGTCCGGTGGCTTTGCGGAGCAGTCCTTCACATTTCCCGATGGCAAAAAAATATATTACTATGCAGGAAGAACTATTATTAAAAGAGAACAAGGATCGTTTTGTGATTCTGCCTATTAACTACCCAAGAATCTGGGAACAGTATAAAAGGCATGAAGCCAGTTTTTGGACCGCTGAAGAAATTGATCTGAGCGGTGATATAAAAGACTGGGAAAACCTTAACGCCGGAGAGAAGCATTTTATTAGCCATATCCTCGCTTTTTTTGCAGCGAGTGATGGAATCGTTAATGAAAATCTCGCCGTGAATTTTATGAGTGAGGTACAATTACCAGAAGCGCGCTGTTTTTATGGATTCCAGATCATGATGGAAAACATACACAGTGAAACCTATGCATTGCTCATCGATACTTATATAAAAAATCCGGAAGAAAAGGATAAGCTTTTTCATGCTATAGATACCGTGCCTGCAGTGAAGAGAAAAGCGGAATGGGCATTGAAATGGATCAGCAAAGGAAATTTCGCTCAGCGCCTGGTGGCGTTTGCTGCCGTGGAAGGCATTTTCTTTAGTGGAAGTTTCTGCTCCATTTTCTGGATGAAAAAAAGAGGATTGATGCCGGGGCTGACTTTCAGCAATGAACTGATCAGTCGTGATGAAGGTTTGCATTGCGAATTTGCCTGCCTGCTGTACAGCATGCTTTCCAATAAATTATCTAAAGATGAAGTAACTGCTATCATTACAGAAGCTGTTACAATCGAAAAGGAATTTGTGACTGATGCATTGCCTGTCGATTTGATTGGCATGAATGCAAAACTGATGCAGCAATATATCGAGTTTGTTGCCGACAGGTGGATTTCGGAACTGGGATATCCGAAAATTTATAATGCCACGAATCCATTTGATTTTATGGAGATGATTTCTCTCCAGGGAAAAACCAATTTCTTTGAAAAGAGAGTGGGCGACTACCAAAAATCAGGTGTGATGTCATCAAAAGAATCCCAAACATTTACACTCGAAGAAGATTTCTAACCCCATATAATTTCTGCTCATGTTTGTTGTTAAAAGAAACGGAAAAAAAGAATCCGTAAAATTTGATAAGGTCACCGCGCGTATTGAAAAGCTGTCCTACGGATTAAATACAATGGTGAGTGTGATTGATGTGGCCAAAAAAACCATTGAAGGTATTTACGAAGGTGTACCGACTACGGAACTCGATAATCTTGCGGCTGAAACCGCTGCATCATTAACAATCACACATCCTGATTATGCTATTCTTGCTTCGCGAATTGCGGTGAGCAACCTGCATAAAAATACAATCAAAAGTTTTTCTACAACTGTGCGTAATCTGTATGATTATACAGATGCAACAACCGGGAAGAAACTGCCTTTGATTGCTGAAGATGTAATGCAGATCGTGGAAGAAAATGCAGACCTGCTGGATAGTACTATTATTTATGACCGTGATTTTGGATTTGATTATTTCGGCTTTAAAACGTTAGAGAAGTCATATCTATTCCGCATCAATGGAAAAATCGCTGAGCGTCCGCAGCATATGTATATGCGCGTGGCCGTTGGTATTCATAAGAATGATATTGATAGCGTGATCAAAACCTATCATCTCATGAGTGAGCGTTGGTTCACACATGCCACGCCAACATTGTTTAATGCAGGTACGCCTAAACCGCAAATGAGTTCCTGCTTTTTGCTGACGATGAAAGACGACAGCATAGAAGGCATTTATGATACATTAAAGCAGACAGCAAAAATTTCACAGAGCGCCGGTGGTATTGGTTTGGCTATTCACAATATCCGTGCAACAGGAAGTTATATTGGCGGCACAAATGGTACCAGCAATGGTATCATCCCGATGCTGCGTGTATTTAATGACACCGCCCGTTATGTTGACCAGGGCGGTGGAAAACGAAAAGGTGCTTTCGCCATTTATCTTGAACCATGGCACGCTGACGTTTTTGAATTCCTGGATCTGAAGAAAAATCATGGTAAAGAAGAAGCGAGAGCAAGAGACTTATTCTTTGCGTTGTGGATTCCGGATTTGTTTATGAAACGCGTGGAAGAAAATGGTGAGTGGAGCCTGTTTTGTCCAAATGAAGCACCAGGTTTGCCAGAAACATGGGGGGATGAATTTGAAGCCTTGTATAACAAATACGAGCAGGATGGTAAGGCGCGAAAAACAGTAAGGGCTCAGGAATTGTGGTTTAAAATTTTGGATTCTCAGATTGAAACCGGTACTCCTTACCTGTTGTACAAAGACGCTGCCAACCGCAAAAGCAATCAACAGAATTTAGGTACTATCCGCAGCAGTAATTTGTGTACAGAAATCATCGAGTACACTTCTCCTGAAGAAGTGGCGGTATGTAATCTCGCATCTATCGCGCTGCCTCGATTTGTTAAAGACGGACAGTTTGATCATCAGCAATTATATGATGTTACTTACCAGGTGACAAAGAATCTTAATGCGGTAATCGATCAGAATTATTATCCTGTTGAAGAAGCGAGATTCTCCAATACAAGGCACAGGCCTATTGGTATTGGTGTGCAGGGTTTGGCCGATGCGTTTATCATGCTCCGCCTTCCTTTTGAATCGGATTATGCAAAAATGTTGAACAAAAATATTTTTGAAACGATCTATTTCGCATCGATGACTGCAAGTAAAGATCTTGCAAAGAAAGATGGCGCATACGCTACATACGAAGGATCACCGATTTCAAAAGGAGTATTTCAGTTTGATATGTGGGGTGTAACGCCAACGGATAGGTGGGATTGGAATTCACTGAGAGAAGAAGTGAAGCAGTACGGTGTTCGCAATTCATTATTGATTGCGCCAATGCCGACAGCATCAACATCTCAAATATTGGGTAACAACGAATGTTTCGAGCCTTATACTTCCAATATTTATACCCGCAGGGTATTGAGTGGTGAGTTCATCATTGTAAATAAGCATCTGTTGAAAGACCTGGTGAGTCTTGGTTTGTGGACCAATTCAATGAAAAATAAAATCATTGCAGCCAACGGATCTATTCAGCATATTCCAGAAATTCCTGCGGAGATAAAAGAGTTGTACAAAACAGTTTGGGAGATCAAGCAAAGAAATCTCATTGATATGGCTGCCGACAGGGGCGCTTACATTTGTCAATCGCAGTCTTTGAATTTGTTTGTAGATAATCCGAGTACTTCAAAACTGACTTCAATGCATTTTTACGCGTGGAAGAAAGGTTTGAAAACGGGAATGTATTATCTGCGTTCACAGGCGGCAACACAAGCTGTACAGTTTACAGTTGAAAAGCAGAGCAGCAGCGATAACACACCTGTTGTACCTGTTACACCAGCTGACGCGCCAACCAATGATATCGACAATGAGGCGGTATTCACAGAAGGGGCTACCTGTACGATGGAGGATGGATGTATTAGTTGCGGATCCTGAGGAAGTGCGAAGTACGAAATGCGAAGGGCGAAGTAGGAGGGTGAAGTAGGGGGTGAATGAGTGAATAAGTCAATGAGTGAAATAACAGCCGCCTCCAGCGTGAATCGAGAATCGTGAAACGTGAATGTATATGGTTGTGAGAATTGGACCATGGTAAATGTGAATCGGTGAATGTGTCAATAGGGGAATTCGAGGCAAGTGCAGTGTGATGTATGAAGTGCACCTTAATAAAGTTAAGTAAACCTGTATTGGCTGTTCCCTTTTGCGTACTGTCTACTGTTTTTGTATTGGCTGTTCCCTATTGCCTATTGCCTACTGCCTATTGCCTACGTCCTACCGTCTATTACGAACCTTTTGCCAAATTTGGTGTTACACACAATTATGAGTCACCCTTTGATTTGCTGGGATATAATTTCTGAAGGTATCAGCCGTAGAAAAGACCTTTCAACCGACCTCAGTACGTTGAATAAATTAATGCTTGATAATCAGTGGCATCCGCCTGTCACCTCTCTTGATGCCCAGATTGTTTGGGAGAATAAAACTGTTGTTGTGACAGATAAAAAGCTGAAAATCATCTATGCCAGCAGTAATATGTTCAATATGAACGGATATATGCCGGAAGAAGTGATTGGCAAACATCCATCTGTTTTCCAGGGAGAGGCTACGTGTGAAACTGCAAAAAGCAAAATCCGGGCGGCCATTCAGCAGAGTCAGCCTTTCGAATGCGAAATCATCAATTACCGTAAAGACGGCAGTTTGTACAATTGCTGGATCGAAGGATATCCGGTATATAACACTGCCGGCGAATTAGTGAACTTCATTGCACTCGAAAATTCAGTGGGTTAAACGGCAGCGATTTTTGATCGCTATTTAATTTCATTGAACTGGATCGGATCAAACTTTACAATTGTTGTAGAATGGTCTCTCAAGTAACATCCGCCACATAGGCACTTTTGAAGTGTGAAGTGTGGGGTGGGAAGTGGGAAGTAACAGCCACCTCTCACTCACACATACTCCACTTAGGCATAAAGGGTACATAGAATTTTTCTTTTGTATTCTTCTAATGCCTACCTTGTACGCCGGAGTATAACGGAGGAGGATGTAGGAAGTAACAGCCACCTCCCACTCAAACATACTCCACGTAGGCACAAAAGGCACATAGAATATTTCTTTTGTATTCTTCTATATGCCTACCTTGTAAGCCGGAGTATAACGGAGGAGGATGTGGCTCAAAATAGCACCGCTAAGAAATTGCATATTTCTCAGCGGTGTGACTTATAATCATTATTCGCTTCTCAAACTTTTCACCGGATTGGCCAGCGCTGCTTTTATTGCCTGGTATGATACGCACGCAATAGTGATGATTACGGCACACAATGCCGCCAGTGCAAATAATTCCCAGCCCGGTGTTATCCTGAATGCAAATTCCTGCAACCAACCTGATGTTGCCCACCATGCCAATGGCAATGCAATAATGGAGGCGATGATAACAAGCCATAGAAACTGTTTTGACAATAAGCCTGCTATCTGCATCACCCCTGCTCCCAACACTTTCCTGATACCAATCTCCTTTACCTTTTGCTGCGCAACAAATGTCGACAATCCGATCAGTCCGAGGCAGGCTAAAAGAATTGCCAGGATCGAAAACAGTGAAAGCACTTTCGATAGCGTAGATTCGGCGAAATACATTTTGTCATATTCCTCATCCATAAAATTGAATTCGAACGGCCGGTGAGGTACAACCTGTTTCCATTTATTTTCAAGCAATGCAATGGTTTGTGACAAATTATTGCCATCGGTCTTCACCATCATCACACGCGTCCAGGTATCCGGAAACAGCACCAGCGCACCAATGGGCTCATGTAAGGATTTATAATTGAAATCTCTCACTATGCCCTTTACAAAACCTTTTCTATTGCCCATGATCAGCCGCTTGTTGACAGCATTTTCGGTTGTCCATCCTAGTGCGGCCACAGCCTTTTCATTCAGAATGAAATGATAAACCAGGCTGTCACCCTGTTTAGAAATATCAATGATATCCTGTCGCGAAAGATTTTCACCTGCTATAATTTCCAATCCTGTTGCTTTCACAAAATCCTCATCAACCGGATTTGCATTAACCGGTATTTCCTCATTCTCTGCCATCTCCGGTTTCCTCACTGAATATCCTCCTTTAATATGTGTCGGAGCGTCATAAGCAGAGGCAACCATCTTTACACCTGGTACCTGTTTCAATTCAGTTTTAATAGTCTGCATTCTTTCAACCATTCTGGAATCAACAGGCATAACCATTACATGCTCACGGTTAAATCCTAATTTTTTTTCCTGGATATATTTCAGTTGATTTTTGATAATCAATGTAGATGAAATCAGGAATACCGTAATGACAAACTGAAAAACAACCAGCGATTGCTGCAGTCCAAAACCCGATTTACTCTTTTTGATACTTCCTTTCAATACGGTTATTGGGTTAAATCTTGATAATACGAGGGCAGGATAACTGCCTGCAAACAGACTGATGAGCATCAATAAGATTATACTGAATATTATCGCAGCGGGTTGGTACAATACCCGCAGGGAAAGTGATTTTTCTGTAAGTTGATTGAAAGCAGGCAGGAGAAACAAAACGAGTAAAAGACTTACAATAAATCCTGCTGCCGTCAGTAGTCCAGACTCTGTAATAAATTGAATGAATACCTGTTTTTTCGAAGCTCCGATTGTTTTGCGCACACCTACTTCCTTTGCCCTTTCAAGAGATCGCGCAGTTGCAAGGTTGATGTATGTAAAACAGGCAATCAATAAAATCAGTACTGCCACAGCCAGCAGCATTTGTACAAAAGTGATACTGGAATTAGCTTCAAAAGATTCGAATTTTGAATACAGATGTATTTTAGTCAGCGGCTCAGGAAGAAAATTGATGTAAATATTTTCTCCTTCATTTTTGGCCTCCTGCTGCATGAAGGTTTTTATTTTTTGCTGGAAGGCAGGGAGTGAGGTGCCATCTTTCAATAAAAAATAAGTAAAGTAATTAGCATTGAAATATGTTTCTTCCTGGGCCGCACCGAGAGAAGAAAAGGAGGCGATAAAATCAAACTTGATATGCGAATTGGAGGGACAATTTGCCGCTACTCCTGTTACCTCGTACGGTTCAGCGCTGCTGCCAACCAAAAGGAGTTTTCCAACAGGATCCGTGTCGCCAAAATATTTTTTTGCAGCATTTTCTGTCAGTACAACTTTATTGGGCTGCTGCAAAACACTTAACGCATTTCCTCTCAGCAGAGGGAAACTGAAAATATTAAAGAATGTAGAATCCGCAAAGTAGAATGAAGATTCGTTAAAAAAATTGTTTTCATATCGCACAGTTCTTATTGTTTTTTCCATCCGAACGGTTGACTCCACTTCAGGAAAGTGCCTTTGAAATGAAGGGGCTAGTTTGGTACTGGTACTACTTGTTTGCGACAATTCTCCACCAATACTATATTCCATCAGCATCCGGTGTATGCGGTTTCCTTTTTCATGAAATCCATCGTATGTCCATTCATTATGAATATACAAGGCGATCAGCAAACAGCAGGTTATACTGGCACTAAGCCCGCTAATATTGATAAATGTGAAGAATTTGTTTTTTCTGAGGCTTCTGGCCGCTATTTTCAGAATGGATTTAAACATAACTGATCATTTATTCTTTATTAAATGAGGTAAATAATTCAAATGAACATTTCTTGTGAAATGTATTCTTTCCCGTGTATTTGTTTCCGCTCTCACCGCCTCCCCGGTTATTGTATTTTGATATCAACATTCAAAATATTTAAAAATTTATTTTGCCGGGAAGTCGGAAAGACGGAGATTAATTCACAGGAATGAAATTGGCCCCGTTTATTTCCCAATTCACCTATTGACCGATTCACCCATTAACCCGAAATTTACCAACTATTCTTCTTTTAAGCTCTCTACCGGATTTATCATTGCAATTTTAATCGTTTGCCATCCAATGGTAACAGATCCCAGCGCCAGCAAACCTATAAAACTCAGTACGGGTGTACTCACTCCAATGGATACATGATAAGCAAAGTTATTCAGAAACAAAGCTGATAACAGGTACCCTGCAGGAACAGCAAAACATCCTGCGATAATCAGCAGTTTAAAAAAATCCTTAGATAACAAAACCAACAGCTGTTTAACAGAGGCGCCCAGTGTTTTTCTTATGCCTACTTCCTTGATACGTATTTCTGAAGAAAAAGTTACCATGCCCAGCAATCCAAGACAAGCGATGCTTAGCACCATGGCGCAAATCATTCCAAGCAACCATTGGTCGTCAGCATGAAAATGTCTCTCATACAATTCTTTATCGAACCATTTTGCGTTGAATGTATCGTACGGATTGAGACTTTTCCAGATGTAGGCAGCGGCTGCAAAAATCGCATTCTGGTCAGCACCTTCACTCACTTTAACATGAAGGACATTAAATTTTTGGGGCTCATATCTAATCACCAGTGGGAAAATCGGAAAGAACATACTCATCGAATGAAAGTCTTTTACCACGCCCACAATTTGCAGCGGAACAGAATCATTTAACCATATCTGCTGACCCACCATTGCGGAAGCTGAAGGAAAATGTAGCGCTTCCGCTGTTTTTTCGTTCACCAGTACCATTGAACCAGCAGAATCTCCTTTGTCTGCAGGAATATTTTTGCCCACAACAAGCTGAAGATTCATTAACGGGATAAATTCATGATCTGTTCCAAGTATTTCTGATGAGGAATAAAACGGCTGATCACGGCGCGAAATTTTCGTATTGTTACCGCCCTGCATCCCCATTGTAAAAGAGGCCGGCGAAATTTTTTCAACGCCGGGCATATTGGCCAGTTCATTAGAAAGTTTCTGATAGTCTTTTCCTGAAAGTGAAATATTAAGTATGTTTTCTTTCTCAAATCCATATTCTCCTTCGGCCATAAAAGTTTGCTGCTTAAACATCACCGCCATCAGTATAATGCCGATTAATGAAATACTGAATTGTGCAATAACAAGTATTTTACGAACGGTTATTCCTTTCAACACAGTAATCACTTTATGCCCTTTAATGACCAATGCCGGTTTAACTGCCGACAAAATTCTGGCGGGCACGTATCCCGCCACAAAACCTGTGAGTAAACTGAATACAATCAACAGTAATGCCAACGCGATTGTCCACTCCATTTCTGCCAGTACATTTTGCAGGGCAGGAACAGCTTTGGTTAACTCCAGTAATACAACTGATAAACACATGGCCAGTATTGCAATTAAAACTGATTCAAGAATAAATTGGCCGAATATCTGCCAGCGCATCGCGCCAACTACTTTTCGAACACCTATTTCTTTTGAACGGGTGAGCGACCTGGCGAGTGTGAGGTTAACATAATTGAACCCGGCAAGAAACAGGGTTAACAAACCGATTCCCAACTGGACTAATAATTTACCCAGCGTAGTACCTGCGGGAAAATTGATCATGTCTTCCCGTGAAGGATTGATGTCTCTGAGTGGTTGGGCACGGAAGGAAATTTTTGCATACGCGCCGTTGACTTCAAGTTTTGAAGTAGCTGAAAGCGATATCGCAGGCATCATATTTTGGATAGCCTCTTCGGAAGTGCCTTTTTTAACGAGCAGGTAAGAATATGTTCCCCATGGATTGGTCCAGCTTTCTATGGAAGAATTGATTTTACCTGTTTGTACCAGAGAAGGAATCGATGAAGAGGAAATCAGCAGATCAAACTGCAGATGAGATTTTTGTTTGGTTGTGGTAACAACTCCCGTCACCACAAATTGCCCCCAGTCTTTGTTATCCAATACCTGGCCGATGGCATTTTTATTGCCAAAAAATTTTTCGGCGGCAACGTCTGTCAGTACAATTGTTTTAGGTGCTTCACTCAATACACCTTCCTTTAATCGAAATCCAAAAATTTTAAAGAAAGAGGGGTCTGCGAAAAATCCAGGTGCAGGAAGTGTTTTATGATCAGCTGTGGTGAATGATATTCCCCGCGCCGGTATTACATTCACGGTTTCTTCAATAAATGAATATCGCTTTTTTATTTCTGTTGCAACTGGAAAAGGTACACTTGCATATATTTCATGTTGCTGTTCTTTACCCCACATATCAGTAATGATCCTGAAAGTCCGTTCACTGTGCGGATGAAATCTATCATAACTCATTGCCTTGTTCACATCAATGATGGCAAGTAAACAAACGAGCATTCCTACCGACAATCCAAAAATATTGATGAAGGAAAACAATTTGTGTTTCCAAAGATTCCTGATAGCAATTTTTAGATAGTTCCGAAACATTTTTACTTTGTTAATTGATCACCCCCGTAAGAGGTGAATGTGAATGTGTCAATAAGTGAATGTACAGCCGTCTCCTTTGTGAATCGTGAATCGTCAATCGTCAATCGTGAATCGTGAATCGTGAATCGTCAAACGTCAGCCGTCACAGATTGTAACCTGTATTTGCTGTTCTCTACTGTCTACCTTCTACTGTCTATTATTGGCTGAAACGTAAAACGTAAAACTTATAACGTATAACCTGTATCGGCTGTTCCCTGCTTACTGCTCACTGCTCACTGCTCACTTGTATTGGCTGTTCTCTACCGTCTACTGTCTACCGTCTACTGTCTATTATTGGCTGTTAAGTAAAACTTATAACGTATAACCTGTATAGGCTGTTCCCTGCTTACTGCTTACTGCTCACTGCTCACTTGTATTGGCTGTTCTCTACCGTCTACCGTCTATTCTGTTCTCAACGACTTCACCGGGTTCATCAGCGCTGCTTTAATCGCCTGGAAACTAATAGTAGCCAAAGCAATCAATGCTGCAATAAAACCTGCAACCGGAAATACCCACCATTGTAACGATGTACGGTAGGCGAAGTTTTCCAACCAGTTATACATTACATATCCTGCCAAAGGAAACGCAATCAGCGCAGCAATGGCCACTAGTTTAAGGAAGTCTTTTGATAGTAGTGTAACGATCGTTGTGGTATCAGCACCCAATACTTTGCGAACCCCAATTTCCTTGAACCGCTGAGTAATGGAAAAAGCTGATAATCCAAATAAACCTAAACAGGCAATCAATATCGCAATACCCGCGAACACAGTAAATATCGTTCCCTGCCGCTGTTCCGATTGATATAGTTTATTATAATTTTCGTCAAGAAACACATAATCATAAGGTGAATCAGCCTGATATTGTTTCCATTTTTTTTCTATATAGGCGATGGCTTCGGGAATATTGCCATTCAGTTTAATAGAAATGTAATTGTAAGGGTTGTTGGAAGCAAGGGGCATAACGAAAATCATCGGTACAATTTGTTGGTGTAAGGATTCAAAATGAAAATCCTGCGTAACACCAACGATTTTACCGCGAGATCCTCCGTAAGCAAAATCTTTGCCGATGGCTTTTTCATCATTGCCCCATCCCATTGCTGAAACTGCAGCCTGGTTCAATATGAATGCAGTGGTATCCGAAGCAAATTCTCTTGAAAAATTTCTACCTGCTGCCATTTTGATCCCGTATGCGGGTAAGAAATCATAATCTATACTCACATTTTTTAGAATGGTACTGATCGGTTGTAAGGAATCGCCAACAATCGCAGAAGCTCCCTGCGAATCCAATAACCTGCCGGTAGGGATTCGTGATGAACGACCGAGATTTTTTACAGCTGGATTTTGCAATAACTCATTTCTGAATGTTTCGTACTGCGGTGAGAGGGAACTGCTGTACTGTAAGGTGATCACCTGGTCTTTGTCGTACCCCAGTTTAGTTCGCTGTAAATACTGCAATTGCTGAAATACTACAATCGTAGTGATGATCAATACTATCGAAATAGCAAACTGTGCAACCACTAATGCTTTTCTGAATGTAATATTTCCTCCACCTGCTTTGAATAAACCTTTAAGTGTTTTAATGGGCTGAAAGCTGGATAGGAAAAGAGCAGGGTAGAGGCCGGAGAGACTGCCTACCACAAACGGAGCCAATACAACAGGAACGATTACCTGCCATTTCAGCAGGATTGATAAGCTGATTTCCTGTTCCAATACTTTGTTCAATAATGGCATACCGAAATAAAGTCCGGCAACGGAAAGTAAACTGGCGAAAAATGCTATCAATATTGATTCTGACAAAAACTGATTTACCAAAACTGACTTCTTTGCACCGACTACCTTCCTGATGCCAATCTCCCTTGCACGAAGAGCCGATCTTGCAGTGGATAGATTCATATAGTTGATACAGGCAATGAGTAATATGAATAATGCAATGGCCGAAAAAATGTATACCCTGGTAATATCACCATTCACTTCCGCCTCGTAATCAGTATGTGAGTGCAAATGAATATCGGTCATTTTCTGAAGCTTGAGTTTAGTCATCTTCGAGGGAGTACCGCCACCATATTGCTGTGCCATATGTTTATCAAGAAATGCAGGAAACCTGGCTTCCATTTTTTTGGGGTCATAGTTTTGAGGCAGCTGCAGATAGGTGAAAAATGAATTATTTCCCCAATTTGTCCGAAGGTTTTCATCTCCATAAACAGTGGTATCCTTCAAAGTTGGAAAAGAAACGAGCACCTCAGGATGCATATGAGAATTGGAAGGAAGTGGTTCATAGATTCCCGCAACTTTTGCTTCAAAACCATTATTAACTCTGATCACTTTATTTACCGGATCTTCATCACCAAAATATTTTTTTGCAATTGCTGGTGTCATCATTACTGCAAATGGTTCTGCAAGTGCGACTTTCGGATTTCCTTTCAGCACTTTTACACCAAACATTTCAGTGAAATTGCTATCGGCGAAATACACATTATTCTCATTGATAATTTTGTCGCCAAACCGAAATACTATCGTTCCGGTTGGCAGCAACCTGGTCATTTTTTCTATCTCGGGAAAATCACCGGGCAGATAATGGCCGAAAGGAGGGGACACTGTACCGAGGTTTAGTGATTGGACGCCATCAGCGCTGTTAAAACTTCTGGTTACACGAAATATCCTGTCGGCATTGTCGGCTTTCTTATCATAGCTTAACTCAAATAAGATATAGGTGAGAATGATAAGACAGCAGGTAAGTCCAGCCGCAAGTCCAAATAGATTAATAAATGAGATCACCGGATATTTCATCAGGTTTCTCCACGCGAGTTTTAGATAGTTTTGTATCATATAATTAGCGAATTAATGGATTTGCGAATTATCGGATTACGGATGTGCCCGCTGCGCCTACGCTTAGCTAAGTCTCTTTAAACTAATCTCTGATTAGCTTCGGCGAAGTAAGGCCTTAGAAATATTGACTTTCTCATATTAATGTGTTCGAATATTTAACTAATTAATTTTTTATTCCTCTCTGAGACCTTTAACCGGATTAAGGAAAGCAGCTTTTAATGTTTGCGTACCGATAGTTAATACCGACAGCAGGGTGATAATCAGCAATCCCGGAATGAATAAGCCTACACTCAGGTTGATGTGCTGATTAATTGTCTGCAGCATAATATTACCCAAAATACCAGCTATGGGTATTCCGATCAGGAATGAGAAAAGCATTACCTGAATATATGACCTCGACAATATCCTCACTATCGATGCGGGACCCGCTCCAACTACTTTCCTTATGCTGATTTCTTTAACCTTTGACTGAACCATGAACATCGTGATACCAAGAAGGCCAAGGCAGGCGATAGTAATCCCGAGGAAGGCTATAAAAGCCACCACCCAGATTACTTCCTGCATTTCAGCAAACATCGATTGAATCTGTTCTTTATAAAATTTTCCTTCAAATGGATGAATGGGATCAAGTTTTTTCCAGATATTTTCAAGTTCTGCAGCAGTTTTCATAACCCCGCCAGAAGAAACCGCCACATTTAAAATAGCAAGTTGTTCTGTATCATATCGCAACATCATGGGTTCCAGGTTGTATTCGGCGGGTTTAAAAAGAAAATCTTTCACCACACCCTTTACTGAAAGCTGAATACTATCGGCTACGAGTACTGTTTTTCCAACTGCATCCAGGGGGTCACCCAACCGAAAGTTTTTAAGAAACGTTTCATTAACGATAATGAATCTTTCACTTTTCTGACCGGGTTCATCCGAAAAATTATTTCCTGCAATCAGTTCCAGATTCAGATTGGAAATGTATTTATCGTCTATAAAATATTGCCTCACACCTATCGGATCCTTATCTTTGGTGGTTTTCACATCTACCTTCCAATCCTGATAACTTCCCATAAGTATAGAAATGGCGGAAATATTTTCCACTCCAGGTACTTTGCTAAATTCCTGCCTTGCTTTGATATAATCCTGCCCCTGAAGTTGAATGTTAAAAATATGGCTTTGCCTGGTGCCGAAATTGATGTTCACCGCATGCTGCATCTGTTTGTAGGTAATAGTGACCATGATGATGAATACCAGTGAGATCATAAACTGGAATACCAGCAGCGCCTTTCTCAGTCCAAGTCTGCGCAATAATTTCAAATTCTGTAATTTCTGTAGCAACATCAGCGGTCTCACTCCGGAAAGAACACTGGCAGGAACAAAACCAGCGATGAATCCTACCAGTAATGCAAAACACAGGAAGAGAAGAAGTACTGTGGCATCCAGCTGAAAATTTATATCAGCCATACTGAAAATGCTAAGCCTGCTGAATGGGGGGATAAGAAACTGAAGGATCACTATAGCCAGTAACAATGCGGCAAGTGATGTTACCACCGACTCCACAGTAACCTGCATAAAAATATGTCTCCTCGAACTGCCTACAACTTTTCGCAGGGCAATTTCTTTCATACGAGACATCGCTCTGGCAATGGTGAGATTGGTATAATTGAAAGCAGCGGAAATAATGATGATTAAAGCAAGAATGGTCAGGAACCATAATATCGCAACCGGCAGTCCTCTTCCCATATTGTTGCTCATCATTGGGCCCGGTGTGATGGAGTGTAAAGGCTGTAATTGAAATTCATATCCTCTGTCCCTCGATTCCAGAGGGAGGTTTTTATACTTTTCAATTCCTATTTCCTGCAGGGTTGCTATTAATTTGGTGATCCCCGCACCAGGTTTGATTTTAATATAGTTGTATGTGACATAGTAGTTCTGCCACACTTTAGAGAACTTCCCGATAGCTTCTGTGTTTTCAAGTGAGAGTGTCGTAGGAGTGGACAACAGGGCTTCAAATTCAAGATGAGATTTCCCGGGAGATTTGTTTAACACGCCATTGATGGTGAATAATCCCCTTTCCTGAACTTCCACTGTTTTGCCGACAGGATTTTCGCCGGGGAAAAGTTTTTCCGCAAGCTCCTCTGACACGATCATCGTGAATGGGTCGCGAAGGACCTGATCGGCTTTACCTGACTTCAATGTATAACCGAAAACACTAAAGAATGAAGAATCGGCGAACATCCCGTGAAAGCGGAATCTTTTTTCGGATGAAATGATATCAGCGCTGAAACTGTTATTGAGGTTTGTCCATGCTTCTACATCAGGATGCGAAGAAGCTATAGTGGCGCCTACTATAAATGGTGAGCTGGCATATAGTTCACGTCCTCCTTCTTTTCTCAGAGCATTTGTATTTATCCGGTAAACTCTTTCGCCTCCGGGGTGCCAGTTGTCGTATTCATTCGCATCTTTGACCAATATGATCAGCAATAAACAAACAGCCATGCTTATGGCCAGTCCTGTAATATTGATGATGGAAAAAGCTTTGTTTTTCCAGAACAGGCGGAGAGCAATTTTTACATAATTCTTATACATAAAATATAATTATTCGGTGCGTAATGACTTTACAGGATTTGCCAAAGCTGCTTTGATGGCCTGGATACTGACTGCTGCCAGTGTAACGATGAAGATAGCGCCAACAGCGATGATGAATACATTTGCACCTACTGCAGTTTTGTATGCAAATCCATCAAGCCATTTATTCATTCCAAACCATGCCAAAGGAAATGCGATCAGCACGCCCGGAATCAGGAGTTTAAAGAAGTCGCCGGATAATGTCAATACTACATTGCTCACAGATGCACCCAATACCTTCCTGATACCGATTTCTTTGGTTCTCACTTCTGCATTATACGCTGCCAATCCGAACAAACCCAGAAAGGAAATCAGTATGGCCAAACCCGCGAAATATTTTGAAAGAGACGACACTCTTTGTTCAGATACATACAAGGCCTGGTAAGCATCATCCAGAAACTTGAACTCGACGGGAAAGCCGGGATTAAATTCTTTATTAAATGCTGCTATAGCCGCAAGCGTTTCTTTTTCCTTACCTGTACTGATTTTCGCCATCACCATCATAGTTCTTTCCGGTTCAAAGCGAAAAACCATGGGTTCAATAGCTTCATGTAAACTTGAAATATGGAAATCTTTTACCACACCGATAATTTGCATTTTTTTATCCCACATTTCGACGGGAGTGCCGACGGCATTTTTCAGCCCCATCATTTTTATGGCGGTTTCGTTAAAAATAAGACCAGCACTGTCAGATCCAAATGCAGGGGAGAAGCTTCTACCGGACGCCACCTGAATGCCTAAAGTTTCAATGAGATTATAGTCTACATTTCTCACTACAAAATTGATCAGGTCTTTATCTGTTTTTCCGGGCCAGTCAATTCCATAAGTTGTAGATGAGCCACCGTTTTGCACAACACTTTGTGTAATAAATGATGCATTCAACACGCCCGGTATTTTTTTGAGTCCTGTAAGATATGCACTGCCGTTAGTTTGTACCGCACCTTCCTTGTCAAATGAAACAACATTGGATTTATTGTACCCAAGGTTTTTTGATTGAACGTATTCAACCTGGTTGTGAATGACGAGTACAGCGATTATAAAAACAAGGCTTACCACTAACTGGAAAATAACCAAACCTTTTCGCGCGATCAGTTCACCAATACTGTTTTTCACTTTGCCTTTCAATACTTCAACAGGATTAAAGGAGCTGAGATAAAATGCAGGATAGCTTCCTGCGATAATTCCTGTAATAAATGTGACCAGGAAACAGGTGAAAACGAGTGACAGATTAAACGGTATTGTTAATTGCTTGCCGGTTATTGCATTAAATGCAGGTGTAAATGCAGCGACCAGCAATGCTGCTGCGGCAAGCGATAAAAAGGCAATTAGTACCGCTTCTGATAAAAACTGAATGATCAGTTCTTTTCTTGAAGAACCTACTGCTTTTTTAATGCCCACCTCTTTTAGCCGGCGCGATGCTTTTGCAGTGGCCAGATTCATAAAGTTAATGCAGGCAATCACCAGAATAAATATTGCTATGATTGAAAATAACTTTACATAGGCTATACGGCCACCAGCCTGAATACCATTTTCATATTTGCCAAACAGGTACGCAGAAGAGTAGGGACGAACAAACAATGAAAATATCGTTGTCGGGTGATAGGTTTTGACGAAGTCTTTAATTTTATCATTGAAAGCAGTGATGTTAGTTCCTTCTTTCAAAACGATATAAGTATTAGCGCCTTCATTCCACCATTGCCTGAAATTTGGAATTTTATCAAGCAGGGCGGAATAGGTCAAAACAAAATCAAAGTTGAGTGAATTGTTGTCGGGTGAATTTGCAGCGACGCCGCTAACCTGCGTCTGCATCTTTAAACCAGCCATTTCCCATTCAATAATTTTGCCGATAGATTGATCGGCGCTTCCAAACAAGCTTTTAGCCAGGCTTTCTGTTATCACAATATTTTCCTTCGATTCCAGTACAGTTGATTTATTTCCTGATATCAGCGGAAAGGAAAAAGCGTTGAAAAACTGATCACCGGCAAAAATACCCTTAGCCTTAACCGTTTTATCTCCTGATTTAACTGCGAATGTCATCCCTTGTTTATCAAGGCTCAGAACGGGAACAGCAGATTCGACTTCAGGTAAATCCTTTCTCATTGATTCAGCCAGTAGACCTTGTGTTCCCTCATGAACGAGAATGTTTCCGTTCTCTTTACTTAACTCCATCACCTGGAACAGCTGCTTATCCTTTGCGTGAAATTTGTCGAAATTCATTTCATCGTTTACCCATAAGTAGATCAGGAAAGCACAGGCCATTCCTGTACTCAGGCCAACCAGGTTGATCAAAAATGAGCCCTTATATTTTTTAAGATTTCTGATCGCGATGAGTAAATGATATTTCAACATGTTCATTGATTAACCTAAAGTAAAATGTTCATTATTCGTTTCTGAGTGTGTTAACAGGATTGGATAGCGCTGCTCTAACAGCCTGGAAACTGATGGTGAATAGCGCTACAAGAATAGAAATGCCCGCAGCCAGAATAAAGATCCATCCGCTTAGAGATGACCGGTACGCAAAATTCTGCAACCAGGTACTCATCGCCCACCATGCAAGTGGAAATGCTATTAGTGTCGCTACCAAAACAAGTTTCAAAAAATCACGCGACAACATACCCACAATATTGCCAGTTGAGGCTCCAAGAATTTTTCGTACACCGATTTCGCGTATCCTTTGCTGTGTGGCGTACGCGGCAAGGCCCAGCAGCCCAATGCAAGCAATAAAGATGGCCAATGCAGAGAATAGGGTAAATAGTTTTTGCATGGTTCTTTCCGAACGGTATTGTTCTGCAAGGGTTTGATCCAGAAAACGGTAATGAAATGGACGATTTTTAACGAATTTGTTCCAGTTTTTTTCAATGTCAGCAATTGAACGATCGAGATCAGCAGCTTTCAGTTTTACAGCAATTTGTCCAGACGCTGGTCCAAATCTATCAGCATTGCTAAATATTAACGGCGCAATTTTTTGATGCAATGACTGAAAATGAAAATCTTTCACCACTCCTATAACAGTGTATTCTGCCTGCGATCCGTCTCGATTATTAAATTCAGGTTCGGGTGATACAAGGCGCGCACCTAATGGATTTTTTAATCCAAGATCAGCTACAGCTTTTTCATTCAATACAATCGACAAGGTATCGGTACCAAAAGATTTCGAAAAGAAACGTCCCTCTATTATCTCCAGGCCGAGTAATGAAGCATAATTTTCATCTATCAACAATCCTCTTGCAGTTAAGCTTTCCATACTGTTTTTTGCTGAAAATGTAATTCCAAAGAAATTGGATTGCCCCGGCAGAGATGAATTGCGGCTTACTTCCTCAACACCAGGTATGGACATCATTGCATTTTTAAATGCATCTGTTTGTTCTCCGATTAAATCGGTTCGTTCAATAACAACGATATGATCTTTACTAAAACCGAGTGTGTTCCCCAGTACATAATTCATCTGCCTGTTTACAACAATGGTGGATATAATCAGCACAACAGAAATGGCAAACTGGAAAACCACTAATGCGTTTCTTAGCCATAATCCCTGAGCCTTAGCAGTGAATCTTCCTTTTAAAACCATTATGGGTTTAAAAGATGACAATACAAATGCAGGATAAATTCCAGCAATCAATCCAACTCCCAATGTGCCGGTGATAAATAATAAAATTTTGATTGGATCTATGAAGTAGGTCGAGGAAAGATTTTTTCCTGATACCTGGTTAAACAAGGGAAGCAGAAGAATGATAAATATAATTGCCAGCGCGGCGCTGAACAATACCATCAGTACAGATTCAATGAGAAATTGCCTGATGATGGCACTTCTTTCTGATCCGAAGGTCTTACGAATACCTACTTCTCTTGCGCGCTCAACTGAACGGGCGGTTGATAGATTAATGAAGTTGATACAGGCCAGCAGCAGGATAAATATCGCCACAATACTGAAAATATAAATTGCAGTGATACTGCCATTGGGTGACAATTCCGATTCAAGATCAGAAGTCAGGTGAATTTTATTCAGTGGTTGCAGGTAGTAGCGGTAGCCGTTTCCATCTTTCTGAAACTGTTCGAAAGTCATTTCAAACGCCTTGGCAATTTCACCGGAGACGTATTTTTTCACTATTCCGTCGAAACCTGCTTCCAGCTTATGTGGAGATGCGCCGGGATACAGAAGGAAATAAGTATGAGCAGCGAAACTAACATAGTTGGGGCGGCGGATAAAATCAAATCCCGTGATGGAAACTAAAAGGTTAAATTGAAAATGAACGTCAGTCGGCCAATCTTCAACCACTGCAGTAACCTGGTAAATGTTGTTGCCATTTCCGTCTGTCTCAAATGTTTTATTGATTGCATTTTCTACTGATCCAAAATATTTCAGGGCTGTGGTTTTGTTTAATACTGCAGTATTCGGTTTGTCCAGTGGATGTTTGGGGTCGCCCGCCAAAAAATTGGCATTGAATACGGAAAAGAAAGTAGAGTCGGCACCTAATACTTTTCTTTCTTCAAAAACTTTATCGCCGATGCGGAGAAAAAAATTACCGTTGCCACCTGTAAAATCAAACAGTCTTGTTACCTCCTGTACTTCGGGAAATTCAGCTTTTACTGCTGGTCCGATTGATTGCGGGATAATCGCGTAAGAAGCGGTGCGCCCGGGGTATTTTCGGTCGAGAACCATACGATATATCCGGTCGCCTTTTTGGTGATATCTATCAAACTTCAATTCGCTTTGTACAAAAAGCAAAATCAACAGACAAACAGTAATCCCTGTTGCAAGACCAAGTATATTGATCAGCGTAAATCCTTTTCGCTTCAGGAGATTTCGAATGGCTACTTTGAGATAATTGCTCAGCATATCTTTTGTAAGTGAATGGGTGAATGAGTCAATGAGTGAATCGTGAATCGTGAATCGTCAATCGAGAATCGTGAATCGTCAATCGTGAATCGTGAATCGTCAATAGCATTTACTACCCTCTTCTCACTTTACACTTGTATTGGCTGTTCCTATTGCCTACTGCCTATTGCCTATTGCCTACTGCCTATTGCCTACTGCCTACTCCGTTCGCAAACTTTTCACCGGATTAGTCACTGCAGCTTTCAACGAGCGGAAACCCACGGTTAAAAAAGCAATGCCCACAGTGATCAATATCGCTAATAAAAATATCTCTATTCCCAGCGGTATACGGTAGGTGAATTCTTTCAGGTATTCTTTCATTGCCAACCAGGCCAAAGGTGCCGCAATCAGAAAAGCGATGATTAAAAGCCGGCTGAATTCTTTTCCGAAGAGCCAGAGAATATTGCCAAGACTGGCTCCCAGTACTTTCCGCACACCGATTTCTTTCGTTTTTCTTAGCGCCATAAAGGATACCAATCCGTATAATCCCAAACAACCAATTAAGATCGCGATGATTGAAAACGCCCTGATCAGATTAAACATGACTGTATCCTGCCGATAAAAATTCGCAATACGTTCATCTACAAATTCCCTTTCGTAGAGGTAGTCCGGAAAAGTCTCGTTCCAGATTTTTTCAATTGCAGGTAAAGATGCCTGCAAAGAATTTACATTGAGTTTGACAGCAATGTTGCCATAGCTTTCATGATCTGGCATAATACATATTGGAGCGATTTCTGCGCGGAAGGAATAATTATAAAAATCTTTCACTACGCCAACAATTGGTGCCTTAATGTTATCTCCATTAATGGAAATCATTTTGCCAATCACTTCAGATGGGTCCTTAATATTTATTTTTTTCACAAAGGTTTCATTGACAAGCAATTCTTTTGTAGTGTCTGATGGATAGAAGTTTCTGCCCGCAACAAGATTTATACCGAATGTTGAAAGGTATTGTGCGTCGGCCTGTTTCATATTGATCGTCCAGTTCTCGGTTTCAGTTCTGTTATCGTATCGTACGCCGGTATTGCTGTTAGAGGATGCGGCCGGAGCCTGATAACAAAAAGCTGCATTTTCAACACCAGGTAATTTTGCAATCCTTTCTTTAAATGTATTTTTTGTGGAGAGCTCGCTTTCAGGAATGTTTACCATTACCACCGAGTCTTTATTAAATCCGAGATCTTTTGTCTTGGAAAAATTCATCTGCGATGCGATGACTATTGTGCCGATGATCAGCAACTGCGAAATGGCAAACTGTGTCACCACGAGTATCCTGCGCAATGAAAAACCGCCAATATGTTTTTGAGATAATTTGCTTTTCAGTGCCACTACGGGTTGAAAACGCGCCAGTACTAGCCCCGGATATGATCCGGAAAGAAAAACGACAAGGATACCGGCCAGCACTAAAAATAGTGGCAACCCGTAGCCTGAAAATATATCTATGCTCATATTTGATTCGAGCAAGATATTCAGGGGATTGATGAGCAGTTTGGCAATTCCAAATGCGACAATAATTGCAATTACAGTTATCAGCGCAGTTTCCGTAATGAACTGCCAGAATAGTTGCGACTTCAAACTGCCCATTACTTTTCTGATACCGATTTCCTTTGCCCGGTTAAGCGCCTGTGCAGTAGCCAGATTTACAAAGTTAACACAGGCAGTAATAATCAGGAAGATACCTATAATGGCCATCGCCCAGAGATAGGTTTTGTCGGCAGGACCATTGAGTTCGGTATTAAAATGAATATCATTTAAGGGTTGTAATTTGAATTTCCATTCTTTCTGATCGCGGCCTTCGTAATGCTTATTTATAATTTGCTGCAAAGCCTTATCTACCTGCGTTTTTGTAACATTCGGTTTCAATAGAGTATAACATTGACTGCCGCTGTATACGCCACCCCAACTGCTATCACCGGCAAGCCAGCGGCTGTGATCTTTCAAATTATAATATGATAAATATATTTCCTGCGGACGGTCAGTATTGGGTGGGAGATCTTTTAAAACACCTTTTACTACAAAATTCATTGCGTTATTAATCCGGATAGTTTTTCCTAACGGATCATCAGCACCAAAATATTTCTTTGAAAGATTTTCAGTGATGAGTGCTTCATTTGGTGCCTGAAGTAAATTCTTTTTATCTCCTTTTATCAATGGGTAGTCGAAAATGTCGAAGTATTCGGATTCAGTAAATACCACACCGTTTTCTTCACTGAATTTTATATTTTTTTCATCATTTGGAAATGCAATCAGCATATTACGGTAATTCACTACTCTGGCCGTTTTCTCAGAAAAATCCATGTCTGTGCGATAGGCTTTTCCCAGCGGTTGAGGAACTGCAGCGGAGCGGTTTATTGTTTCACCATGCCACTCTGTTATGAATCGGTGTATTCTTTCCTTATTAGGATGAAAGGTGTCGAAGCTCAAGTGAAAAGTAACAATGGTGAATATCAGAATGCTGCAGGCGATACCCAGGGAAAGCCCGACAATATTTATACCTGCGTAGGTCTTGTTCCTCATTAAATTTCTCCAGGCTACTTTAAAATAATTCCGGATCATAGCTTTGATTTTGCCTTTTTATAATTCGACTGTATTTGATCTAATCAGGTTACCAACAATCATTAATATTTCATTTTAATTTCGCAAAAGCTGATCATAATCTGATTACCGCTTATCCATTAGTACAGCTGTAAGAGCCGTCATTTTTAATAATTGTATGTTCTTAATGAATGGTTGAAGAAGATCAGGCAATTCAATCCTAAACAATGCCAGAATGGAAAGCGTTGCCCGTATTGACTTTGAAAAAGCAGGTAAGAGCGCAGGTGTGCGGAATCGTACACCTGGTGTACGGTAACGTACCCGGATGTTTAGGCAAACAGGCTTGTGTATGACCAATCTTATGTGAAAGCATCAGCGTTTATACAGAGCGGAAATTATTTACCGGATTCTTAATTTGAATTAGTGGGATTTGTGGATCAATGGATAAACAACAATGTTTTAGCTAACTAACTAATAACTTTTGCCTATTATAAGTTGGCTGTTCATACTGCCTATTGCCTACTGCATCTATTCCGTTCGCAAACTCTTCACCGGATTCGCTAATGCCGCTTTAATAGCCTGGAAAATCACTGTAGTTAGTGCGACTACAATTACCATTATACCAGTTACAAAAAATATCCACCAACTAAGGTCAATCCGGTAAGCAAAATTTTGTATCCATTTGCTCATAACCCACCAGGATATTGGTGTTGCGATCAGAATAGCAATAGCCACCAGCTTTATAAATTCTTTTGACAACAGCGCTATAATTCCTGAAACGGTTGCCCCCAATACTTTTCTGACGCCTATCTCTTTCGTTCGTTGTTCAGCTTGAAAAGCAGCGAGGCTAAAAAGGCCTAATGCAGAAATCATGACGGCGATTCCAGCAAACACCATGATAATAAAGGAGGATTTCCGGTCTTCTTTGTAGAGATTGTCAAATGACTCATCAAGAAAAGTAAATTCAAGCGGACTACCGGGTATATGTTTTTTCCATACATTTTGTATATGATCCATCGCGGGTAGCGAATTTTTTGCAGCAGTTCGCACTACGAAATGATTTCTCCATGCTGGATTGTCGAAGACCACCAAAGGTCCTGTTTTTTCATGCATACTTTTGTAAGTAAAATCTTTTACCACTCCGGATACCCGGCCCGTGTCACCCCTGAAAATAAACTGTTGCCCGGTTACCGGTGTTGCAAGTTTGAATTCTTTTACTGCTGTTTCATTTAAAATAAATCCATGGTTACCACTGGTGTTTGTACTTTCGAACCAAAGCCCTTCCTTCATTTTAAGTTGCATAGTTTTTAGAAAATCGGCATCAGCAGAAAGTTGAACAATTTTTGGATTATAAGAGATCTCCCGTCCCGGCCAATCAGCACATTCAGAACACATACTGCCTATATTCACTAAGGGTTGATTAGAGGTTGATACAGATTCAATGCTGCTGTGACCCAGCAGTTCCAGTTTTAGTGTGTTTAATATTTGCACTCTCTCAGCCATTTTATCGCTGGCAGGTAAAACAAATGAAACAACCTGAGACCGATTATAACCTGGATCCCTTTTTTGTATGAACTCCATCTGAGTATATATAACAATAGTACCTGCTATTAACACTACAGAAACTGCGAATTGGAATACTACCAGACCTTTCCTGAAAGTACTGTCCTTTATTTTCAGTAATGTCGAACCGCGGAATACATTTAATGGTTTAAACGAGGATAATAACAGTGAAGGATAGATGCTATTTAGGATCAATGCCGAAAAAAGTGTAATCAATATGACTTTCCACAACCCCGACGAACTAAAAGATAAAGCGAAATTTCTCCCGGTTAATTGATTGAATATCGGTAAACAAAACTGCAGGAGGATAATTGTGGCTAATAGGGAAATTATGCTGATGATTACCGACTCAGCTGTAAATTGAAAGAAGAGATCAGAACGGCCAGCCCCGGCAATTTTCCGGATACTCACTTCTTTGGCCCGCAAACTGGCTTTTGCAGTCGTTAAGTTCACATAATTTATACAGGCGATCAGCAATAACAGAAATCCCAGTATAGTAAATATGAATACGGTAGTTCTGTTACCATGAGCAAAAATTGACTGTTGGATTTCGCTTTCAAAATGCATATCGCTTAATGAAATCATACTTACCGGTGCAGCAGATTGATCTTTAGCTTTCTTTTTCAGTGCTTCATTTACTTTTTTTATAACTGTTTCGGTATTGGCTCCTGTTTTGGTTTTAATAAAAGTGATATAGTTGGCATTACTCCATTGTTCATCATTTTCACGAATTTGTGGATTAGTGAGCAGAGCAGCTATAGGCATAAAAGACGAATATTGAAAACTGGAGTTAACCGGAGCATCGGCCACAACTGCAACTACCTGGTATATCGTGGAGTCAATGAGTATTGTTTGACCGGATGCCTGTTGTTCACCAAAATATTTCTTTGCCGCTGAAGCAGTCAGAATGATATTAAATGGATGTTCATCAAAGTGATTGGCATCGCCTTCAATGAACGAATACCTGAAAATATTGAACCAATTGCTATCTACATATGCGCATTCTTTTTCGTAAAACAAGGTACCGTTGACATTAAATACAGGCCAGTTACTTGTATTAAGCCGGGTGGTTTTTTCGATCTCGGGAATCTCTTGCTGTATTGCATCCGCCAGCAGGAGAGGAGTGGATTCCCATATCCAGCCCTGCTCGGGTAAACTGGTTGTAAGTCTGAATATATTGTCTTTCTCTTTATGATAATTGTCGAAGCTGGTTTCATTTTGTACCCATAACAGAATAAGCACTGCTGCTGTCATACCAACAGATAAACCTATAACATTGATAATGCTGGTAGTTTTGTTCTTTATGATACTTCTCCACGCTGTTTTGAAATAATTCCTTATCATCTTGATTTGGATTAGTGGGATTAGTGGATTATTGGATTAACTGTAATACTGCTAACCAGAAAATATCTTTTGCCCATCATGGGTCGGCTGTTCCTATTGCCTATTGCCTACTGCCTATTGCCTGCCTGTTCACTCTGTTCGCAAACTTTCCACCGGATTTGCCATCGCTGATTTCACCGCCTGGTAACCGACCGTCAATAATGCTACGACTATAGCTGACACTCCGGAAATCAGTATCAGGCTCCAGGAAAATTTTTCGTGATAAGGAAAATTTTCCAGCCAGTTGTTCATGATGATCCATGCAAGAGGAGAGGCTATTACTATGGCAATGATGACCAGTTTTAGAAAGTCTTTCGATAGCAAGGCTACAATATTTGTGACATCGGCGCCAAGTACTTTGCGGATACCAACTTCTTTTGTTCTTTGTTCAGAAGTGAAAATTACCAGACCTAACAAACCCAGGCAGGAAATAGAAATCGCAAGGATTGCGAAATACAATGAAAGTTTTTTGGCCACCTGTTCATTGTTGTAAAGTTCGTTGTATTCGAGATCGGCAAACTGGTGAGCAAAAGGAAATGCCGGATTCATGTCTTTATGCAGTTTCTCTAATCCGGCAATTACTGAAGCTGTTTTTTCCGGTTCGCTTCTGATCAATGCGTGTCCATAACTTCGGCCGCTGTTTAATCTCAATACCAGTGGAGATATCGGTTCATGCAGGGATTTAAAATGAAAATCTTTTACAACTCCAACGATCGGCCCTTTCACGTCCCAGAAAGTAATGGATCTTCCGATGGGGTTTTCATAACCAATTGTTTTCAACGTCGTTTCATTGATGATATAGGCATTACTGTCAGCAAAATCTTTAGAAAAATCTCTTCCTGTTAACAGTTCAGCCTGCATGGTTTTGATAAAATCATAACTGATTTCTGCCTGGGTAAACGTTGGCCGGCTGCCGGGGTCTTTTCCATCCCACTCCACACTTCCCGTACTGCTGCCCAACAGGAAAGGTCTTTGCGAACTAAAGCTCATAGACACAATTCCCGGAATCTGCATCGACCGATCTTTAAAAAGAGAAAAGTTTTCGGAAAGTGTTCCGGTCAATGGCATATAAATAAGGTTGTTTTTCTGATAGCCCAGGTGTTTGTTCTGTATATAGTTTACCTGTTTGGAGATCACCAGCATCCCGATAATAAATACAATCGACAGTGCAAATTGAAATACAACTAGGCCCTTCCGAAAAAGTATAGAAGATGTATTAATGCTTACTTTATTTTTCAGTACCGCGATAGGTCTGAATGAAGATAATAACAGTGCCGGGTAGCTGCCGGAAAGCGTAGCCGTAATGATCGTCAATGCCGCCATGCCCAGCCAGAACCCGGAACTCAATAAAGGTGAAGCGATTTCCTTATTAGTCAGTGTGCTGAACTGCGGTAGTAATAATTGGATCAGCAATACAGCAATAGTAACTGAAATTATTGTAAGAAAGAAAGCTTCAGATAAAAATTGAAGAATCAAGGCGCCTTTCTTCGCACCGATTACTTTCCGCACACCAATTTCTTTTGCTCTTTTTATTGATCTGGCGGTACTCAGATTCATGAAATTGATACAGGCGATCAGCAGAATAAACATGGCTACAATCTGGAAGATCCGTACATATTCAATTCTCCCACCCGACAGGTAACCGTTTTTGAAATTACTGATCAGATATTGTTCAGCATAAGGTTGCATATCCAATTCCAGGCGATCCAGATCAGAATAATTTTTATCGAATTGTTTAATGAAATGCTGAAGTTTAGGTTTTACAGTTTGAGGATCCACACTTGCACGCAGTTTAAAAAATGTTGTTGGTCCACTGTTATGCCAGTCATTCACCCAGTTATTTCGTTCAACAAAAAAATCCCAGTTGATAATATAATTGAATTTCGAGGAGACATTATTTTTTAAATTTTCAAATACTGCAGTTACTTTCAAATCCCGATAACCATCAAATCTGATTGTTTGATTGATCGATTTTTCCACGCTTCCAAAAAACTGTTCAGCCATATTTTCTGAAATCGCAATACTTTCAGGACTGCTCAGCGCATTTTCTTTGGAGCCGATAATCAATGGATAAGAAAACATCCTGAAGAAATCCTTTCCTGCAAAATTTCCCTCTACTTTTATCACCTTCTCATTCGCTGCAAAAGTGTGGTATTGATTCCAGGCATAACCACTGGAATATTCCACTTCTGGAAATTGTTTGGTGAGTTCTTCTCCCAAAAGACCAGGAGTATCATAACTACCATTCAGTTCAGTCCCTGAGTATTCGCGACTGGTAACAACAAAAAGCCGATCTACATCTTTATGAAAAGAGTCAATCGCATATTCATCCGTTACCCAAAGCGAAATGAAAATACTGCATGTTAACCCCATTGCAAGACCGGTTATGTTTATAAAAGAAAACACCCGGTTTTTTTTGAGATTTCTCCATGCAACAATTAGATAGTTTCTGATCATAACATAGTATTTGGTGGCAGGATAAAAAGCTACAGTTTACCACGTAGTTATAATCCTGACGTATAATTTAATTATGCTTTTCAGTATAGAAAAGAAATTGAAAAGACTTATTTCCCGAAAAGTTTTGCCACCTACTGCCTATTGCCTACTGCCTATTGCCTCTATTCGCTTCGTAAGCTCTTAACTGGATTCACCAGCGCAGCTTTCACTGCGTGTAAACAAATGGTGATGAATGAAACAGCCAGCACAATAAGTCCTACAACAGCAAATATCCACCACTGCACATCAATCCTGAAAGCAAAATCCTGTAACCATTGCTGAATAAAATACAGTCCCGCGGGAATAGCAATGATTGTTGCAATAACAATCAATTTTAGAAAATCAGTGGATAGAAGAGTGACGATGGAGCTGACACCCGCACCTAAAACTTTTCGGATGCCGATCTCTTTAATGCGTTGTTCCGTTGCAAATACGGTAAGGCCAAACAAGCCCAGGCAACCCACAAAAATGGTTAGCCCGGCGAATAAAAATATGATGGCTGCAGTTTTTTCATCATCGCGATATAACTCGTTCAATGACTCATCTATAAAACTATATTCCAAAGGAAATTCAGGCTCCATTGTTTTGTAAATCTTTTCAATGGACGCAATGGCATCTGCGGATTTTCCCGGCGCCGTTTTTACAATTACATTGAAGTAGAATTCTTTGGGCTGATATCTGAATATGAAAGGCTCAATGCCTGTTTTTAAAGGCTTAAAATGAAAATCCTGTACCACGCCAATGATTTTTCCTTTTGCACCCCAAAATGATACTTCCTTACCAATAACCCCAGTCACACTGAGCCCCAGTCGTTTTACAGTTGCTTCATTAACGATATACTGACTTGTGTCAGTTGACATCGACCTGGAAAAATTGACGCCGTTTATCATTTGCATCTTTAATGTTGGAATAAAATCAGGATCTATATTGGCCTGTGTGATCAGAAATTTATCTGACTCCTGCATACCTTCCCATTCAAGGTAAGATGAGTTGCCAACATTCACCAGCGACATGGTGGATGAAGTTGCTGCCTTAACACTGCTGAGCTTCTCCACTTCCTGCTTAAAATTTGCAGACTTTTCCTTTAATTTTTGCGATAACCGGATGCTTATTAATTGGTCTTTATCAAAACCCAGTTCTTTATTCCTTACATATTCCAGCTGATTGTACATCACCCAGGTGCAGGTAATGAGAGCAACTGAAATAGTAAATTGTAAAGTAACTAACACCTGTCGGAAACGTTTACCTGAACTTATACTGCGTGTATTTTTAAAAACTTTTATTGGATTAAATCGGGAAAGGAAGAATGCGGGATACAAACCAGCGATCACTCCAATCACAAGTATCGTTGCAATGAAGAAAGGAATCGTAAGCGGATGAGAGAGGGAAAGAAACATGCTGGTTCCCGTATAATATTTCAGGAAAGGGGAAAACAGGTTGATCAATATGATAGCTATCACTCCTGCAATGGCGCTCATTACAACAGATTCAGTTAGAAACTGAACAATGAGTTGTCGGCGACTGGCTCCATTCACTTTCCGAACGCCCACCTCCATTGATCGTTTTAAGGATCTCGATGTGGAGAGATTAACGAAATTTACACAGGCGATGATTAATAGTAGAATACCAACTCCGGAAAATATTTTAATATAAGTGAAACTGCTTCTCTTTCCCCAATCTGTTCCAAAATCAAAAGCGGAATGAAGGTACTGATTTTTCAAAGGTTGCAATTGCATCAGATCTTGTGTCTCGGGATTATATAACGACAATTGCTTTTCGATCTTCTTACTGAAAGCTGCTACATCAGTCTCCGGTTTCAATTGCAGGTATGTGTGGAAGTTGTTGCTGTTCCATTTGTTTGACCAACTGTCTGTTTTAAATAACCATTCGAGCGGCAGTAAAATCTCAAATTGTATACTGGAATTTTCCGGAGGATTAGCAGTCACACCTGCTAGCGTAAAGTCAGTTTCATCATTGAGTATGAATCTTTGTCCGATTAATGCAGGATTCTCTTTCCATTTATTCCCGAAAAAACGTTTGGCAGTATTTTCAGTGATGACGATATCATTTGGCGAATTTAAAGCTGTTTGGTAATTCCCTTTCAATAATGGAAAATCTAAAATGGAGAACACGCTGTTATCGGTAAGCAGTATTTTATTTTCCCTCATGATATTGGTGCCGTTTTTTATGACGCCACCCCAACTGCCAAATCTTACTGTATTAATAATTTCAGGGAAATCCTTTTTCAATTGTTCGGCGAGTGGGCCAGGTGTAACCGCGACATTATAAATGGTTCCTGCCTGATTTTGCTTTTCTGTTACTCTGTAAATATTGTCCACGTTTTTGTGGAATGAATCGTGTCTGATTTCGGTCCATATGTACGTAGTGATGACCAGGCATGAGGCCATGCTCAAGGCCAGCCCGATGATATTAATCAAGGAAAAAGTTTTATTCTTTAATATGTTTCTCCAGGCTACTTTTAAATTGAATACTATCATTTTATAGAGATTTATATATAAATACTTTTTTTGGATTGATTATTCTGATTTTAATGCTTTCACCGGGTTCATCACCGCTGCACGTAACGACTGCCATAGCACTGTAATTAATGCTATCGCTGATATCGCAGCAACAGGCAGAATAAGAAACCAGATTCCAATATTGATATGGAATTCATATTTCTCCAGCCAATTGCTCACCATCAGGTAGGCTAAAGGTATTGCCACAAGACTTGCAACAGCAATCAGTTTAAAATAATCCAGGGTAATCAGCTTTGTAAGTTGCACAATACTGGCACCCAGTACTTTTCTGATGCTGATTTCTTTGCTTCTTTTTGCAATAGTGAAAAGCGATAGAGCAAAAAGTCCAAGGCAGGCAATGACGATGGCAATGAAAGTAAATATCCAGAGTACCGTTGAAAACTTCCTGTCGTTGTGATATTGCTGATTAAAATATTCGTCAAGAAAAAAGAACTGGTAAGGATAATCAGCAAAATTCTTTTTCCACGTAGCTTCAGTAAAATTCATTACACCGGAAAGATTAGATGTGTTCAGTTTCAGAGAAACATTTTCGAAATCGTTTTCGGCGGCAGGATAGAAAACAGTAGGATCAAATGCATATTCCAGCGATTCCTGGTGATAGTCTTTTACTAACCCAATTACTAAACAGTTGAAATTACCGCTTTGCAATTCTCTGCCAACTATGTCAGCAGGATTTTGAAATCCAAAGACTTTTGCGGCCGTTTCATTCACCAGTATATTCACTTTGGTGACACTATCACTGTAGGGTTTGTCTGTAGTAAAATTCCGTCCATTTAAAACTGTCAATCCATAAGCAGGGATGAATTTATTATCGATTCCCAAAAGCCTGCATCTCTTGTCAACATCACTGTTTTTTAATCTGAATCCGGAAGAGCCTCCAACTTCTCCGCCGGGTACAGAAGAGGAAAGGGTGACTGATTCAACTCCCGGATGGGTTGACAATTCATTGATGAGTGCATTGAATGAAGGTATTTTGCTGCTATCGATATTACCTGTTTGCCGCAGCACCAGTGTCTGTTCAATTTTGACTCCCAGGTCACGACCTTGCATAAATCTCAACTGTTTATAGAATCCTGTAGCGCCGGCAATCAAAACGATGGCTGCAACAAACTGGAAAACAACAAGTGACTGTCTTAACAGATTTTTTCCACTCTTTCCTCCGATATAGGTGCGACCGCTTTTGAGTGATTGAATAGGTTGAAATGATGAGAGAATAAAAGCCGGATAAAATGCTGCAATCGTGGTGCCAATAAGAAATAGTAGAATGGAATAGAACCAGAATTGCCAGCCCGGCACCTGCAGGTCAATCACCGGCCTGCTCACCAGCAAAGCGAAGTATGGTAGTGCAACCAGGAAAATAAAGATGCCTATACACACGGCCGCAATATTGATGAAAAGTGATTCGCTGAGGAATTGAAATACGAGTTTTGATTTACCTGCTCCGATTACTTTACGCACGCCAACTTCTTTTGCCCTGTCGATCGAGTATGCCGTTGATAGATTCACATAATTGATCCAGGCAATAAACAAAATAAAAAATGCAGCAATGATAAGATATTTAAGATAGGCGAAGTTGCCATTTCCGGCAAACTCATAGTCATATTTCGATTTAAGATGAATTTCTTTTATCGGTTGCAAATGAAACGAAACCTGGTATCCGGAAGCCTTCATGTCATCACCCATATAACGTTGTGCCATAGCCGGAAAACGTGCTTCTACAGCTTTTGGATTTGTACCACTTTTAAGTAATACGTAGGTGTAGAAATCAGACCAGCCCCAGCTTGTGTTCGCCCGGCCTCCCGTTTCTGCTATATATTTTTCGTAGTTTAACAGGATGTCAAAATCCAGATGGGAGGCAGTGGGAGGGTCGGCAACAACTGCTTTTATAATATAATCTTCGTTATTATAGTTTAAAGTTTTTCCAACAGCGTTTTCGTTGCCGAAGTATTTTTTGGCTGTTGAAGCGGTAATTACTGCATCATTTAAACCGGAGAAAGGATTTGTTGATACACCGTTGATAATGGGAAAAGTAAATATTTTGAAAAACGATGCGTCAGCATAATATATCCCGCCTTCTGAAAAACGTTGTTCACCTGATCTTACAATACCACTGCGGCGTCTCAATCTCACAGCTTCCTCAATTTCAGGAAAATCTTTCAGTAGTGCCGGTGCAAGAGCAGGATAAGTAAATGCAAATGTTTGTTCCTTTCCATCTTTTTCAGCCACTGCCATTGGGATACGAAAAATCCTTTCTTTCTTAGTATGAAAATCATCGAAACTATTTTCAAAACGCAAATAATTAACGATCATCAAAAAAGCAGCAATGCCCAATGATAATCCTAAGATGTTAATCACAGAAAATATTTTGTTCCTGGTTAAATTCCGCCAGGCAGTTTTGTAATAATTTTTCATGGCAAAATTTTATCTGGCGATGACGATTGTATCAGGTTGCTGATTTTTACTGTCGGATGTTTTGTTTTTCTCTTCCTGTTTTGATTGATAGGTTTGCCAGCAAACAATTCCCGAAAAGGTGGCCACGGTAAACAGGGTAAAAAATACCGTGATAATGATCATGGTATTTCCATTCCCCATTTTTCGGGGTCTTACTTGAGTTGTTGCCAATTTGCCTTCTGCGACTCCTGGTGACATTATTTCTTTAAGCACGCTGTTTTCCATTATGAATGCAATTGAGTGGAAATTTTCGTTTGCTATCAGGCATAAAACTGTTGTTAAATTCATGCCTGAACTTGAATTGCCGAAATGATGCCAGAAATGGAACCCTTTGCTGGTGTGAGTTTCAACGTTTGGTAATGCTGGTGGGTGTGCGAAAGCGGACAGTTGGTGTGCGGAAACAGTAAGCAGGCAATAGGCAATAGGCAATAGGCAATAGGCAATAGGCAATAGGCAATAGGCAATAGGCAATAGGCAATAGGCAATAGGCAATAGGCAATAGGCAATAGGCAATAGGCAATA
>JANPJC010000085.1:0-24470 GCA_031425315.1 Chitinophagales bacterium | reverse complement strand
TCGGCCTGAACCATAAAATCAATAAAATGACAATAGAGATTAAAAAAATGATAATAACGGGAAGAATATTTTCCATATGGCTAAGGTTTGTCGGGCTATACAGGTTATTCGTTTTACGTTGTAAGTTATATGTTAACAGCTAATATTCAGTTGGTAGACGGTAGACGGTAGAGAACAGCCAAAACAGGTTATACGTTCTAAGTTATGCGTTTTGCGTAGAGCCAATATAGTCAAGGGGCAGAAGTCAACTGGCAGCAGGAAATAGCCAATCCAAAACCTTACTTGCATTCAGGTTTGTGATACCTGAAACCTGCAATCTTCACCTCTGCGTGGTGTCCCGGAAGGGCGGCTGGTCCTTTTATAATTTTAAAATCATCGGCATGTTTGCACCGCTGCGTTAGGGATTGAAGCGGAAAGCCCGCAGTCCCGCCTCTGGCGAGACGAGGACTTGCAGCGGAAAGCCCGACGCCTGAGCCCGCAGCAAAACATTGTGCTGATGCTGATATGGTGAAGGCGGAACGCGAAAAAAGTTCGAAGTACGAAGTGTAAAGTATGAAGTAAACACACAGATAAACCGGGCATGCTAATTACTCTGAATTGTATTTAAGGCAGCATTTAAGAGATGTGGAGAATTTGAATCTTTGGTCTTCAAATTTTATGCATCTTTAATACTTATCCCTTTTAATACTTTTTATGAGAAAACTTTTCCTCTTTGCTATTTGCTGCATGTTTGTTTTATTGGTTACTGCACAGGATACCCGATTACTGCGTCAGCCTGATGTAAGCGCAAAACATATTGCTTTTGCATACGCCAATGATCTTTGGATCGTAAGCAGAACTGGCGGTGAGGCACGGCGGTTAACGAGTTTCCAGGGTTCAGAATCCAGTCCGAAGTTTTCGCCAGACGGAAAAATGATTGCATTCAGTGGACAGTATGGTGGAAATATAGATGTATATGTGATACCTGTGGAAGGTGGAGAGTCAAAAAGATTAACCTGGCATCCATCGCCCGATATTGTAAGAGGATGGAGCCCCGAAGGGAAGGTTGTATTTACTTCTGCCAGGGAGTCCGTACCAGGTGGTAATGAAAAAATCTGGGAAATCGGACTGAACGAGGGTATGCCAAAATCTTTACCGCTGCCAAGGGCTCACAGGGGTAATTATTCCCCTGATGGGAAATATTTCGCTTATGAGCTGGTGAAGCCATGGGATGAAGAGTGGAGAAATTATCGTGGCGGGCAAAACAGGCCGATATGGGTGCAGGATCTTAAAGATAACAGCGTAAAGAAATTGCCGTGGGAAAACAGTCATGATGTACAGCCGGTGTGGATGGACGGCAGTATATATTTTTTATCTGACCGTGATCTGGCGATGAATGTATACCGGTATGAAACAGGATCATCGACGCTTACACAACTAACATTTTTCGCTGACTATGATGTGAAAAACCTGGCTGCAGGAAGTGGAATGCTGGTATTGGAATATGGCGGCGATTTGTATTCACTGGAACCTGGCGGAGGGAGTCCAAAGAAACTCTCCATCCAGGTGAAAGGTGATTTTCCCTGGCTGCAGACACAATGGAAAAATGCCGGCGCAGTGTTAAGTAATGCATCACTTTCACCTTCAGGAAAGAGAGCTTTGTTTGAAGCACGGGGAGAAATTATTTCGGTGCCGGTTGAAAAAGGCGATTTCAGAAATCTTACTGAATCACCGGGTTCGAGAGAGCATGACGCGGTATGGTCGCCGGATGGAAAAAATATTGCATGGTTTTCTGATGCCAGTGGCGAATACAGTTTGATGATCGCCAGGCAGGATGGTTTGGAAGCGGCAAGGGAAATCAAGATTCCTTCTCCTACCTATTACTATTCACCTTCATGGTCGCCCGATTCAAAATTTATTGCATTTACCGACCATCTGCAACAGTTATGGATGACCGATATTGCTTCAGGCAAAACAACTATTGTTGATAAGGACAGTTACCTGCATCCGGACCGTACAATTGATCCCGCCTGGTCGCCCGATTCAAAATGGATCGCCTATGCCAAACGGTTACCCAGTCAGTATCATGTAATCATGACGTATTCCATAGATCAGCAAAAAACATTGCAGCTGACTGATGGACTTTCCGATGCGATGTCACCCGCATGGGACGCGTCGGGCAAATATTTGTTTTTCCTTGCCAGTACAAATCTGGCACTTGCAGGCGGTTGGTTAGACATGAGTTCGCTGGAAAGACCTGTGAGAAGATCACCATATTTTATGGTACTGAAAAAGGGCGACCCTTCACCGTTGTTACCGGAGAGCGATGAGGAAGCCGTGGAAGAGAAAGCTGCTGCAGACAGTGCGGCGAAGACCGTAAAGAAATCGAAAAAAACAGATGATAAAAAAGATGAAGTACCAGAAATTCCGAAGATAAAAGTAACGATAGATACAGATGGGTTAAACCAGCGTATCCTGGCTATTGATCTTCCGCCGCGTGATTATCCGATGCTCAGAGCTGGTGCAGCGGGAGAAGTTTTCATTGCTGAAAATGTGCAGAATGAAGAAGGTCGCATTTTGCATAAATTTTCATTCAAAAGCAGAAAGGCTGAGAAATTTACCGGTGGTGTTCAGCAATTTTCCATTTCTGCAGACGGCAAAAAAATATTGTACCGCACAGGAGGTCAATGGGTGGTTTCGGAAACATCGGCGCCCGCAGCACCCGGACAGGGATTATTGAATGTTTCAGGGATACAGGTAAAAATAGATCCCCGGAAAGAGTGGAAACAGATATATAAAGAAGCATGGCGTTTTCAGCGTGATTATCTGTATGTTAAAAACATACACGGTGCCGACTGGAAGAAGGTGTACGATAATTATGCTCCATTATTGGATCATGTTTCGCATCGAAGTGATCTTACTTACCTGCTGGATATTTTAGGTGGTGAAGTTTCTATCGGCCATTCATTCACCGGCGGAGGGGATAATCCTTCTGTTCCACATGTGAAAGTTGGAATGCTGGGAGCGGATTATGAAGTAGTGGGTAACAGGTACAAAATCAAAAAAGTGTATAATGGTGAAAACTGGAACCCCGACCTGAGGTCACCATTAAGTGCGCCGGGTGTCGATATCAATGAAGGGGATTATATTATATCAGTCGATGGCAAACCGCTGACTACCGAAAAGAGTATTTATGGAGTTTTTGAAAATAAAGCTGATCGGCAGGTAGTGCTTAGCGTTAGTAAGAATGCGGATGGGACTGCCGCACGTAAAGTGATTGTGGTGCCGGTGGATGATGAATATGGTTTGCGTATTCTGGACTGGGTGGAATCCAACAGAAGGAAAGTTGATAAATTGTCAAACGGGCAATTGGCTTATGTATGGTTACCTGATACAGGTGAAGATGGTTACAAATCATTCAACAGGTATTATTTTGCGCAACAGGATAAACAGGGTGTTGTGTTGGATGAACGTTATAATGGTGGTGGATTTATTGCAGATTATTTTGTTGATATTCTCAATCGCCAGCTGCGGGGTTATTTTAATAATGTTTCGGGCGATCGTCGTCCATGGACCGAGCCATTAACGGGGATCTTCGGACCAAAGGTGATGGTGGTAAATGAAATGGCAGGTTCCGGTGGAGATATGTTGCCTTATCTTTTTAAACAGATGAAGATTGGCCCGGTTGTAGGCACCAAAACATGGGGAGGACTTGTTGGTATATGGGATGTACCTTCTTTAGTTGATGGCGGATACATCACTGCACCGCGTGGTGGTTTTTACGACCTCAATGGCAAGTGGGATGTGGAAGGGGTGGGCATTACGCCGGATATTGAAGTGGAGATGGACCCAAAAGCCGTGTTGGAAGGTCGTGATCCCCAATTGGAGCGTGCTGTTGAAGAGGCATTGAAATTATTGAAAGCGAACCCGGTAAAATTGCAACCTGAACCTGCGGCACCGGTAAGAGCTTTGAGGCCCAAATCAAAATAGAATGAATGAGATCCGTAGTTTCGAGACTAAGGATATTGCTTATTTTTTTACGCCTGTTCTGGTGTGTATGTTCCTTTGGGGTGGGGGAATAGCGTTGTTGTATTTTGCCTTGAAGGGCGAAATCGATCAGAAAAATGGAAATGACGGTGCGATGCTGGTCGTGGGAGTTGGTACTATTTTAGTGGGGGTTTATTATGTTTATTCGCAAATTACAAAGTCGAAGAAAATATTTATTGATACAGAGAAAGTGCTGATCGACAAGAGGCTGTTTTTTCATGAACAAATTGAAAAAATATATCTCACGAAAAAAAAACCAATCTCAATACTAAGTTTTAATCACGGGACAATCATTTTCAGACTTAAAGATGGAACTGAGTTTATCACCTACGATGCACTATACCGGAATGCGAGAGAAATGAAGTTGTTTCTTGAAAAGCATTATGCGGAAGTGGTTGATGATTATAAACCCGCATTGTCGAAGATAATGTTGCCCGATTCTTTTGAAACATTTTATACTTACAAGGGTAACCTTCTTACCTCCTACCGATTCTATGTATCATTGCTGTTGTTTATTGTACTTTTAAGGTCACTTGAAACCATAATGTCTTTACACTTGATAGCAGGCCTTCTATTCATTAGCCTGATGCTGTTTTTTGTCGCAATTGTAGTCAGGCAATTTAATTTTTTCAAATTATCAGAGCAAACCCTGACTGTTTCTAATCATTTCTTTTTTTTGAAAAATGAACGTCATTATAAAATAACGGAAATACGAAATGTAATTTTTGAAAAGAACCTCCAGAACGCTGATTATCTTCGGATTATTAAAAATGATTTCAAAGAAGTTACATTTGGGGCGGCTACACTCAACAAACAGGATTGGATTGATCTGAAGACAAATTTGGAAAGAGTAAATATTCAGGTCAGCGTTGAAAGCGTGAATTGATGAAGCCAATGGAAATTGTATTATCTTTTATACTTGGTTTCCATTTCGAAACATTCATGTATATACAATTTGCCCTAATAACATTTTCAATTGTTATTGCGTACACCGCGACCGCTCAAAACATCAGCAGCCACCTTCCATCTAAAATTATCCCCAATCAAAATTACCTTTTTTATTTCCATGGAGCCGTTGTTAGTGTTAAGGGTGATAATGCGATCAACGATGGTGCGCCCGAGTGGGGCAGGTATGAATATTCCAATATTTTGGATTCACTACAAAAAAGAAATTTTTATGTTGTGAGTGAGATCAGAAAACAAGGTGTTGATGATAGTATCTACGAAGAAAAAATTGTGAAGCAAATTGACACACTATTAAAACAGGGCATTAAACCTTCGCAAATACTACTGATCGGCGCTTCGTCTGGATGGAACATTGTATTAAGAGCTGCTGCAAAGCTTAAAAAACGCTTCGTTGCATTTTGCCATTACGGGAGGATGTTGGCCCAACACGTACAAGGAATATTTGGATATCGAATTGTATGGTCATTACCTATCACTTATCGAGGAGTCCGATCCACATGGTACCTGCACAGCCATTTTCCACCCAAGAACAACAATGACTTCTTTCCGGGAGATAAAGCTGCAATCCGGACTCAGCCATGGTTTCATCTATAAAGGTCATCCTTTTTGGATTGAACCGGTTATTAATTGGTTTAAAACTGGTAAGTGATTCACTCCGATGCAATAAGTGGTGCATTTCCAGTAATTAAACCATACTTTTTTGTAACATAGTCATTGGATGTTTGACTAACTGTTTAAACTAACTCTTTGTATGAAAAAACTCTTTATCCTTTTGTTTGCACTGCAAACCGGGCAACAAATAGCAGCGCAGCCGACCGCTTCTGAAATCGATATCAAAGGAATAACAGATACCATTCAGCTGATGATGAAAGAGGAAAAGATTACAGGTTTGATGCTGGGTATTACCACCAAAGATTCGGTATTGTTTTCGGGAGGTTTCGGTTACGCGGATGCGGAAGCAGGAAGAAAGGCTGATGAAGTGAGTATGTTCAGATTAGGATCCATTTCAAAAATGTTTATTTCTGCCGCTATTTTAAAATTGGTACAGGAAGGAAAGTTGTCACTGAACGATGATTTAAAGAAAGTTGCACCGGATGTTCCATTTCAAAATAAATGGGAATCCACCCATCCTGTCAAAATTCGGCATCTGCTTGAACATACTGCCGGTTTTGATGATATTAAACTGAACCGCTTTTATTCATTAGACACGATCGAAAACGCAGGTAAACCAATGATGCTGCTCTACAAAGGCTCTATGGTTTCACGATGGAAACCCGGGGAACGGCATGCCTATTCCAACCCCGGTTATACGATTCTTGGATACATTATTGAAAAGAAAACCGGAACCCCTTTTGACGCATATATTGCTCGGGAGTTTTTTCATCCGTTGGGGATGAAGAACTCGAATTTCAATTTACGGCGAAAGCATCCGGATGATGTAGCTGAATATGCAGTGATAAGCGGGGAATCTGTAAAAATTCCTTCGGTAACGGTACTTAGCGGTGCGCCAGGCGCCTTGTGGTCTTCTTCTTCAGAAATGGTAAAGTTTATCCAGTTTCTGCTGAATAACGGCAACCCCGTGTTGGGAGAATCCATGATCAATCAGATGGAAACTGTTCGAACGCCAATTGTTAACACTAAGGGGATTGGCTTCGGTTATGCGTTAGGGAATGAAAATAATAATTTTCCAACCGCAAAATATCCGATGTATGGACATAATGGATTGACAGGTTCCTGTTATTCTTCTTTAAGGTATAATCGTGAACTGGGTATAGGATTTATTATTTCTTCCAACTCGAATTATTCGGGCCGGAAAATAGAGGAATTTGTCGTTCGAAAGCTGCAGGAGAATTTTCCAAATCCTGAAGTGGAAACTGAACCATTGGCGATTGAACCGTTGAAACCGTTTCTGGGATTTTATGTATTAAGAAGCCCGCGACATGTTATCAGCAGCTTTGCTGACGAATTACAATTTGCGCCAAGATTATTTTTGAAAGATAGCGTGCTGTTTTTTAAACCATTGATGGGCGACCCTTTAGCATTGGTGCAGATGGGTAAAGGCATATTTACTTTTAAAAATTGCAATATTCCATTAATCGCTTTCGAAAAAAATGACAAAGGAAAAAATGTAATGCGTTTGGGAGGATCATATTTTGTACAACAAAATTTCTTTATCGCTGCTGGATATCGGCTTGCAGTTTTTGCGAGTATAATAGTGGCTATTTCCATCTTTTTGTTTCTCCCCGCTATCATAGTTAGAGCGATCAAAGGGAAACTAAATCCCACTGCCATGTGGATGAGTTTAATTGTAGCAGTCGGAATCATCGGATTAATCAGCGCGATTGTCAGTCTCCTTCATACACAGACTTATACGTTTAAACTTTATGAATTCGGTACAATTAATTTCAGGACTTTAACTATTTTCTTAGGTACAATTTTGTTTGGAGTCTCAGCAATTGCAAGTGTGGTACATAGGGTTAATATCCTTCGTAAAAACTACCCGGTTATTTACAAATGGTATTATTCATCTCTATCTCTTTGTTTATTATTTCTATTTTTCATCCTTTTAATCAATGGCTGGATCGGGCTAAGATTTTAGGCCATGTAAATTTTCTACCCACCAGCCGTCCCTCCGGGACGAAAACAAGTATGAAGTTCGAAGGGCGAAGGCAGAAGTGAAGAACATAATTATGTTATAATGTCAGAAATGCTGATCCAGGCTGTTATGTCCCATTAGGGACATTTGGTGGGTAGAAAATAGATAAGTATTCAGCAGCCAACATGCGTTCCGAAGGAACGATTGAAACGGTTACAAAACATCACATATGTTTCATTCATTTATCGTCCGTAAAATGTCGCAGCACCAAATGTCCCTCCGGGACGAAAACAAACGCAAATGGCGAAGGATGAAGTGAGCAGTTTTGTATTTTTACTTATGACTAATATTTTTATCATTCCAGGTCTTGGCAATTCGGGCCCCGGACATTGGCAAACCTGGCTTGAAAATCAGTTACCCGGTACAGTTAGAATCAACCAGGAAGAATGGGAGTCTCCTGCCTGTGAAGATTGGTTAGCGTCTATCAATGCTGCATTAATTGATATCGATCCGTCGACTATTGTTTTGGTGGGACATAGCCTGGGCTGTGTTACGATTGCACACTGGGCTCACCAATTTCGGGCTCCCATCAAAGGTGCTTTACTCGTAGCTCCCAGTGATATTGAATCGCCGGTGTATGAATTTCCAGCAACCGGTTTTACTCCCATTCCATTGCAACCTATACCATTTCCTACTATCGTGGTAACGAGCAGTGATGACCATTGGGTTTCGTTGGAGAGGGCAAAGTTTTTTGCTGCAGAGTGGGGGAGTGAGTTCATTAATATTGGTAATGCGGGGCATATCAATGCGGTATCAGGACTTGGTCCCTGGCCAGAAGGGTTAGCGATTCTGAATAAACTATTATAAAAATAAAAGCCCGGCATCAGCCAGGCTCTTATTTCTTAAAGCAGTTATTATCTAATATTTTATGGCTACTTTTTTCCCTGTTTTCACAGCTTCAAAAATGGCATCAATAATCACCATGTCTTTATATCCTTCTTCACCATCAACAGGAACAATGGGAGTTTTACCATTCAATATGATGCCGGCCATTTCATCCATCTGAACTGTTTGATGGGTGATATGAGGAAAATTTAAATCTCCTTTGTTTGTTTTGGCTTTGATGGGACCATATCCTGTTGAAGGTTGCATTTCTGCAAAACCTTTTTCGCCGACGAGGAAAAATTTATCAAGATAACTTACTGCATAGGTAGATAAGCAGGAAGTTACTGCACCACCTGGAAAACCCATCTGAAATATTATTGTTTCATCTACACCTTCCTTGAACTTTACCGGATCGGTTTTTGTTTCTTGTGCGGTAACCCAAAGCGGTTCTTCTCCAACCATATATCTTGCACCATTTATTGAGTAAATACCAATATCCATCATCGCTCCGCCACCGGCCAATTTTTTATCCAATCTCCATTGCGTAGGATCGCCGATTCTGAAACCTGTTAATCCCTGGAAAAAATGAACCTTTCCAAATTCACCTGCATTTCTCAACCTGATAATTTCTAATGTATTGGCTTCAAAGTGCATTCTGTATCCAACCAACAATTTTACATTGGCTTTTTTACATGCATCTATCATGGCTCTTGCTTCTCTAGCATTTATTGCCATCGGTTTTTCGCAGATCGCATGTTTGCCTGCTTTGGCTACCCTTATCACCTGGTCTTTATGCAAGCCGTTCGGCGTAATTACATAAATCGCATCAATGTCCGGATTGTTTTTAACGGCGTCAAAATTTTCGTAGTTATAGCAGTTCTTATCCGGTATGCCATATTTTTCCTGCCAGGTTTTTATTTTGGAAGGAGTACCACTGATGACACCAACAACCTTTGCCATTTTGGAAGTTTGCATGGCTTCAGCAACTCTGTTGCCATAACTGCCTAACCCCATAATGGCAACCCGTAAAACAGGTCCCTGATAAGGTTGGGAATAAAGTTCGGCTGCTGCCTTGTTGGCAAATAATGGCGCGGCTATTGCAGAGGCTGTTATTTTCTGTAAAAAATTCCTGCGACTTTGACTACTCATATTTTAAATGGATTTGCTATCGTTTAATGCATTAAGATATACAAAAAACGCATATGCTGATCCAGGAATTGATGGCTAATTGCTGAGCTTTCAAACAATGTGGATGATGTTCCACGCCCTGCACTGCCCCCATAAGAAATCATTGGACATTATTCACTATCATAATTCTGCAATAATATACATCAGGCAAATTTGCCAAAACTGAAATTTTCATTCTCCTTCATCCGCCGGGAATAACATCTATTAATTGATACATATATGCCACTGAAAAGACAACCCGGGAATTTAGCGGTGGCAGGCAGGCGATATTTGATAGATCAGGTCACGTGAACATGGGAAGTATAGGTGAACCGCATGGAGTCTATTCTGCGTGTATGCGTATATGATAGATATAGCAAGTCCCGGGCGAAACTTTTCGGTGTAGCGATCAACATCCAGGAAGAACGATGGATACACATAGCGATAGATTTTTCTAACTCAACTTAGTGGCGGGTTTATACATATAAATTGAATTAGTGACGATGACGATGCAATGTGTCTTTAAATAACAATGTTTGCCCCAAACTAAACTGGTACCTGGCGCCGCACCACATGATTTTATTATTTAACCCAACAGATCAAAATAAGCAAAGTCAGCGCAGCAGTAAGTAGCTGTCACTGAGCTCTTTTACGATAAATAACTACTGATTACCCATTATTCGGAAAGCGCAGCGACGCAAAAAATTTTGGGAATAGTACCGGAACCGACTGCGGTAAAAAATAATAAAGCACACTCTTTTTTAAAGGATCAACGTAGAATCGACAAATCCTGCCTTTAATACGCATATGGTTTAAAAGTCAACATAAAAAATCTACCAATTAGTAAGCACCGGGCGTAAATAAATCTTTCTCAAACGTTTGCGTACAGTTTTTACAATTTTAAATGGAGGAAATTATTGTTTATATAAAATAATCTGTTAAATTCAAAGGGAATAGTGGCGACTTTGAATAAGTTGTCAAACTATTTCTAACTCACCTACAAAACTGATGCTGTATGAGAAAAACTTCCTTCACGGTCTTTCGTATTTTTCTATTTAGCACTTTGCTTCTTTTTTTTACCGCCGATTCATTCTCTCAAAGCCGAAAGGTAACGGGTAAAGTTGTTGATGAGACAGGTAACGGAATTCCTAATGTAACAGTAACGGTTAAGACCTCTAAAGTTGCCACTCAAACCGATGCTGAAGGCAATTTTACGATAGATGCTGCAAACAATGCCACACTGGTATTTTCGTCTGTGGGGTATGCTACTTATGAAGCGAAAGCGGATGGGAACAACGCTATGAATATCACATTAGTGGGCCAGGCGAGCAGATTAAACGAGGTGGTTGTGGTAGGTTACGGAACACAGCGGAAAGCCGATTTAACCGGTGCTGTTGGATCTATCTCATCAAAAGATTTTGCCAATCAGCCCTTCACGAGCCCTGATCAGATTTTGACTGGCCGGCTGGCAGGCGTTAATGTAACGAACCGCAGTGGTGACCCCGGTGCACCGATCGAAGTCAGAATACGCGGTATTGGTACGGCCGGTAATAACCAGCCACTCTGGATTATAGACGGGATACCCGTTGCAACAAATACGGGCACCATTACTGTGAACACCGGAAGTCAGACGGAATCTAACCCTTTGGCTGGTATCAACCCCAGTGATATTGAAAGTATTGACGTGTTGAAAGATGCATCAGCTACAGCGATATATGGCGCCCGTGCAAACAACGGGGTGATATTGGTAACCACAAAACGGGGCAAGGCCGGAAGTGCCAAGCTAACTTATGATGGATATATAGGTATACAGGCCGTTCCGAAAAACAAGTTGTTTGATGTGTTGAACACGGAGCAATATATTAAATACCAGCAGGAAGGATTTAATAATGACTATTCAGCTTTTGCTTCGCAGCCAAATGTGGATTGGCAGGATCTGGTGTTTAAAAATGGAACTGCAACCACCCACAACTTAACAATATCAGGTGGAAGCCCGAATGCAACTTATAGTTTTGGTGCAGGTTATTTTAACCAGGATGGTATTCAGCTCGCTCAATCATTTCGCAGGTTCTCAGCCAAAGCAACTTCGGATGTAAAAGTGGGTAAATACCTGAAATTTGGTGAGTCACTTTTATTAAGCAGAATTGAAAGGTTTGTTCAATCAGAGGAATTCTCCAATGCCGGCGCAAGTGCTGCAAGAAATGCGCCTTTTTATCAGCCTTTTACTGCAAATGGTGAATATAATCCTGCTAACCCCTCCACTACAGGCGGTGCTACTGCACAGAATTACCTTTGGCTAGCCGATCCTGAAGTCGGCTACACCAAATTGCAGAGCAATAAAATATTAGGCAATCTGTATGCTGAATTTGAACCCATAAAGGGGCTGAAATACAGAGCCAGTGTAGGACTTGATTATAACGAAGTGACAGGGGCGTACTGGCAGAATGCAGTAGATTTTACGGGAATCGGCAGCCCCAGACTTTCAGTCATTGTAAATGAGCAACCCAAAGAATCTACACTTACATTAACCAATACACTTACATACGATAAAACATTCGGCAAAAGTAAAATAACAGCATTAATAGGATACGATCAAACCAGCTACCTTTTGCGCCGGTTAAGGGTGCAGGGAAATGGTTTGTTCAACCCTCCGTTGGGGCTGGCCGGTGGTGCTGCCATCTTTGGTTCTTCAGAAACAGCTGATCAGTGGAATATCCAGGGTAAACTGGCCCGTCTGTTTTATTCTTATGACAATAAATACCTGCTGACCGCAACGGTGAGAGAAGACAAATCTTCACGGTTTGCCGCAGCAAATAATACAGGTGTTTTTCCATCATTCTCACTTGGATGGAGGCTCAGTGAAGAGAAATTTATGGAGAATTTCAAATTGTTTGATGACCTGAAAATCAGAGCCGGCTGGGGACAGTCAGGCAACCAATTTACAGGAACAAATTTCTCCTACCTCCCAGCACTCAGCAGCTTTGTGAAATATGTGGTCGGTTCAGGACAGTCTATTGTAACTGGTTATGCGCCGGTGCTTTTTGCCAACCCTGACCTGAAATGGGAAACTGCCATCCAGACAAATATCGGAGTCGACTTTTCTATGCTGAATTACAGGTTGAGCGGTTCTTTTGATTTCTTCGACAGGAGAAGTAAGGATTTGCTGATCAGTGTACCTGTGGCATTGACCACTGGCTTCTACCAGTTTGCAGATCTGAATGCAGGCAGCCTGAATAATAGAGGTATTGAGTTTAATGCAAATTATAGGGATAAAATAGGCGAGGTTGGTTATACTTTTGGCGGTAATTTTACCTACGTAAATAATGAGTTTACAGCACTACCCGAAGGGATAGATTTTATTCAGCTCAACGATAAGCGTATTTCATTAGGCAGGCCACTGGGTTATTTTTATGGGTTCAAAACTGATGGCATTTATGAAGCCGATGATAAAGTACCGACTACACCCGGATACGCAGGTGCGAAGGCAGGGGATATCAAATTTGTAGATCTGAATGGTGATGGAAGTTTAACTGATGCGGATAGAACATTTTTGGGTAGTCCGATTGCAAAATTCTTTTATGGTATTACACTGGGGGCTGATTATGCAGGTTTCGATTTTTCGGCCTTATTTCAAGGAGTCGGCAATTATACAGTTTATAACGGACCGCGTGCAGGTATGGAAAGTATGAATGGAACAGACAACCAGAGTGTGACTGTTTTAAACAGGTGGACACCCACCAACAAAAACACTGATATACCGCGTGCCAACAGTTCATATAATCTCAACAGTGGATTTAATGACAGGTTCCTGGAGAACGCCGCATTTCTCCGGATTAAAAACATCCAGATAGGATACAATATCAAATCCATTTCGAATATAACGAAGGGAGTTGTTTCGTATGCCCGGTTTTATATAGCTGCATTTAACCTTGTTACTTTTACCAATTACAAGGGATATGATCCTGAAGTAACGAGGCAGCAAAGTTTTGCAGGTGGTGAGAACCAGTTTTTAAATGGGTATGATAACGGTAATGCGCCGCAGCCAAGAATGTTCCAGTTTGGATGGCAAATTAATTTTTAATATATACTCATCAATTACAAGTCTAAATTTCAATAGAATGAAAATAAAATATCTAAAGCTTTTCCTGGCGGTCTTAATTGTTGCTGGTGCGACTGCATTTATTATTTCATGTAATAAACTCAATTTAACACCACTTGATAAAACAACAACTGCCACTTTTTATACCAAAAAAGCGGATTTTGACGGAGGTTTGTTTGCTGCGTATTCCTCAATGCAGGATTTATGGGCGATTAACAGTGCCACTTCTTTCGGGGGCAAAAACGGGTGGGGGTCATTTTGGGTGGTAACTATGCTGGCCAGTGATGATGCCGAATTCAATACCTCGCAGAATAATACAACACCAGACGCGCAGGATGTAGATGCAATAAATTTAAAGGCCAACAACCGCTTTATTTTTACTGTATATGCAGAGACATATGAAGGAATCAACAGGGCCAATCTTGTATTGGAGCAGGTGGATAATGGCAAAAATAATATGACCGATGCACAGAAGAAGGCTGTCGTTGCAGAAGCAAAATTCATCAGAGGTTTTTTCCATTTTTTAGCAGCACAAATGTGGAAAACAGCTCCATTGGTATTGGAAACAGCAAAAGCACTTAATCAAACGTATGGAAATAGTGATCCTACTGCTCTTTTACAAGCCAGTCTGGATGATTTTAAGGCAGCCGCAATCGATCTGCCTTCTTCATGGGATGATGCCAATACAGGCAGGGCTACCAAATGGACTGCCCGCGCCTACGAAGGAAAAGTAAATGTGTGGATGCAAAAATGGAACGACGCTGTTGTGGCATTTGAAGATGTTGAAAAAAATGGCGGTTATCAGTTATTGGCAGATTACGAAAATGTATTTGCTTCAGCAAATGAAAATAGCAGAGAATCAGTTTTTGAAGTGCAGTTTGGTGGACCTTATTCCGATGATAACAGCTGGATATTGGATGATAACGGCAATGAAGATTTTAAATCTACCCAGGGCACAGCCAGGGTCTGGTTTTTTAATGCCCGTATCAATGGCGGCGGTGTAAGATGGTATGTACCTACAACGAAACTGAAAGCTTTGTTTGATGAAGAGCCGGGAGACAAAAGGCTTAATGCATCTATGTATCATATAGAGGGTGAAGATTATACCGCCTATGATGGAGGCGCTGTAACCCCCGGAACATTTACTAAAGCTCTTCCTCCTGCCCCCACTTCGCAGTCACCTACCGGGTTGGCGATAAAAAAATATATGGGTAGCAAAAACACGGACCCTTCATTTTATCGAAATGGAGTAACTTTTAATAACGAGCGTTTTCTCAGGTATTCTGAAGTTTTGCTACTTCATGCCGAAGCTTTGTTAAATGGTGGGGCACCCAAAGGTGGAAGTATTTATCAAACTGCCGATGCCTGTATTAATGCAACAAGAAGCAGAGCTGGGTTGAGTCCTTTAAGCGGAAGCACCCTTTTGCAAATGCAGAAAGAAAAACAAAAGGAACTTTGCTTTGAACCGGCGAGGTATTTTGATATGATTCGCTGGGGTATTGGCGGAGCAAAAATCTTCCCTTTCCCTCAGGATGAGATAGACAGAAACCGTGGTAAATTAATACAAAATTAGTTGTCTGAAAATTTGAGAGATTTTCCAACTTTTTAAGACGTTAGTATTTTTTTATAAGCACAATTTCAGGTAAATTAATTTACCCGAAGTTGTGCTTATAAAGTTTAAACGATAAGTGATTTCATATCATGTTTGTTCAATGAATATAATTATAGCATTCTTGAAAAAAGCAGGTCCGTTTTTTTTATTGCTTGCCCTACTTTCCTGTAACAGATCAAAAACACTTTTTCAGGAAGTGCCTGTGTCAAAAAGCGGTATTGATTTTGCCAATACACTTACCTATTCCGATAGCCTTACTGTTCTGGATTTTGAGTATATGTTTAATGGTGCCGGGGTGGCGATTGTAGATATTAATAATGATGGGCTGCAGGATATCTTTTTTACAGCCAATATGGTTTCCGCAAAGCTTTATCTTAATAAGGGCAACCTCCGGTTTGAAGACATTACAGAAAAAGCCGGAATGTTAACCGAAGGCTGGTGTTATGGAGCTGCCGTGGTGGATATCAACCAGGATGGGTTTCAGGATATATATGTCTGCAAATCCGGCAATAAATTTACTCCCCCAGACCAGCGGAAAAATATGTTCTTCATTAATAACGGTAATAATACTTTTACTGAATCGGCTGCCAAAATGGGGCTCGATGATGACGGTTATGATGTGCAGTCCGCCTTTTTTGATTACGATAAAGACGGGGATTTAGACATGTACATGATGCGTAACTCCTTTGTTAACTACAACAGGAATAATGCACGGGAAATGAAAAAAGATTCGGCCGAAGTATCGACGACTACAGGCAAGTTGTTTAAAAATAATGGTGATCTTACATTTACCGATATGTCGAAAGAAGCAGGAATTTCTGTTGAAGGTTTTGGACTGGGTGTTTCTATTTGTGATATTAATAATGACAACTGGCCCGATATATATGTATCCAACGATTTTATCACAAATGATTTGATTTGGATAAATAACCAAAATGGGACATTCACCAACAAAGCCAAATATTACCTGCGCCACCAAACCTATAATGCAATGGGCAACGATGTGGCCGATTTTAATAATGATGGTTTTGAAGATATGGTAACGGTTGATATGTTACCACCCGACAACAAACGATGGAAACTAACCATTGGCGGAAACCGGTACGATGAATTTCAAAATAGTTTGCGGTTAAACTACGCTCCGCAATATATCCGCAACACACTACAGCTGAATAATGGTGACGGAAGTTTCAGTGAAATTGCTCAACTATCAGGCGTAAATGCCACTGAATGGAGTTGGGCACCACTATTGGCTGATTTTGATAATGACGGATGGAAAGATTTATTCATTGCTAATGGTTACAGAACAGACATTACAAATCTCGATTTCATGGTGTATGGAAAGCGCGCAATATTTATGGGCACCCCGGAAGCCAATCGAAAAGAAAGACTAAAAATACTCGAAAATTATCCTGGGGTGCATGTAGGTAACTATATGTACAACAATAACAAAGACCTCACTTTTACTGATGTTTCAAAAAAATGGGGTCTCGACAAACCCTCCTATTCTAACGGCAGTTCCTATGCTGATTTAGATAATGATGGCGACCTTGATCTTGTCATTAATAATATCGATGAACCAGCTATGGTTTATGAAAACAGAACCAATGTTTTATTGCCAAATGCGAAATGGATTAAAATAAAATGTAATGGCCCGACTGGAAACAAAGATGGTTTTGAGGCTAAAGTGTGGCTTTGGCAAAAGGGAATGGTGCAATACAATTATTGTGCACCGGTTAGGGGTTATATTTCCAGTGTGCCGGCATTATTGCATTTTGGTCTTGCTGACCAACCTATCGATAGTTTGAAAATACTCTGGCCCGATGGCCGTATGCAAATCGTAAATCAACCTAAGGCAAATCAGTTGCTTGTATTGAATTATACAGAAGCACTCCCATCTTCTTCAAAAAATAATATTTTGATTCAACCGGAGTTTTTTACTGAAATGGATTCCATTTTGCAAATCAATTACACGCACCAGGAAGATGAATATGTTGATTTCAAAGCGCAGCCAATTTTGGCACATACCCGCTCTCACGAAGGGCCCGGCCTGGCTTCAGGTGATGTGAATAATGATGGGTTGGATGATTTTTTTATTGGCGCTGCCGCAGGTTACAACGGCTCGTTTTTTTTACAGCAACCCAATGGGAAGTTTGTAGAGAAAACACTGCCCGAATCTGTACATGCTGATGATATGGGGGCATTACTTTTTGATGCTGATAATGACAAAGACCTGGATCTTTATGTGGTAAGCGGTGGAAGCACTGCTGAAAAGAAAGGCAAATCAATTTACCAGGATAGGTTGTATGAAAATGATGGCAAAGGTGGTTTTAGCTTATCTCCCGACGCATTGCCCAATACAACCAACAGCGGTGCGGGTATTACTGCGGCTGATTTCGATAAAGACGGCGATCTGGATTTGCTTGTGTGCGGAAGGCTGAGCCCTGGCGAGTATCCCATGCCGGCGCAAACTTATCTGCTGCGCAATGACGGTGGTGCGGGTAAACTCAAATTTACAGATATCAGTAATCAGCTTCCTCAGCAAGGCAGGGTGGGTATGGTTACTACTGCGTTATGGACAGATTACAATAATGATGGCTGGACAGATATTATTCTCGCAGGTGAATTTATGCCTGTCACTTTTATCAAAAACGACAAAGGCAAAATGAGCGATGCGGCAGTGCTCGTATTGGAAAATACAAAAGGCTGGTGGAACAGTATCGTGTCTGCCGATTTTGATAACGATGGCGATATGGACTATGTGGCGGGAAACCAGGGGCTGAATAACTGGCTGAAAACATCTCCATCAAATCCTGTTTGCATATATGCAAAAGATTTTGATAAAAATGGAAGAATTGATCCCATACTTTGTCATTTCATAAACGGAACGGAATATATTGTTCATGCCAGGGACGATATAAACATGCAGATGACCGCTATGAAAGCCCGTTTTAAAGATTATGCAGCTTACGCAGATGCAAAGTTTAAAGATTCATTTTTAGAAGAAGAAATAGAAGATGCATACAAACTCGAATGTGAAACCTTTAGCAGTGTGTATATCGAAAACAAAGGCAATGAAAAATTTACAGTAAAACCGCTACCGGCGGGCGCCCAGCTCTCACCCATTTATGGAATGTACTGCACCGATGTCAATGGTGATGGAAATATTGATGTGGTTTGCGTAGGCAACTCTTTTGCACCCGAAGTGCAAACGGGAAGAAACGATGCACAGGGCATGTTGATTTTAGAGGGCAACGGTCAGGGGGGATTTAAAGTAAACCGTAACGAGCATAATTCGGCCAGTGATAATAAAGCGATAAGCTGCCTGCAGGCTGCTGATGGATATCCTTTGTATCTTGTAAGCAGTAACAGTGGAAAACTGAAGTCATATAAAGCAAAACAAAAATTCACGCATGTAAACATAGCAGACACCGATGCTTATGCTATTATTCTGTACAAAAACGGGAAGTCATCGAAATCTGAATTCCAGTTTGGTAATTCTTATCTATCTCAAAGCAGTAGAAAATTATTTATATCACCCCAGGTTAAGACAGTGACTATTTACGATGTTACTGGCAATAAAAGAGATCTTCAGTTTTAATGATCAGAGAAAAATTTATACTGCTAATACTGTTTTCAGCTTGTTGTGTTTCATGCACCAATAAAAAAACTTTATTTGAGTCTCTTCCATCATCACAAACAGGAATTGATTTTGTAAACAAAGTGGAAGAAAATGATTCAGTAAATGTATTGGCCTACATGAATATATATACTGGTGCCGGAGTGGCAGCGGGAGATATAAATAATGACGGCCTTATTGATTTATACTTTAGCGGAAATCAATCCAGCGGAAAGCTGTACCTGAACAAAGGCAATTTTAAATTTGAAGATATCACTGAAAAAGCAGGATTGCTAACCAACAGGTGGTGTACAGGGGTAAGTTTTGTTGATATCAATCAGGATGGGTTTCTTGACCTGTATGTAAACGTTGCCGGCAGCCGAAAATTTGGAAGCACAGCAAACCTGTTGTATGTCAATAATAAAAACGGGACTTTCACCGAAGAGGCGGAACAGTATGGAATTGCCGATACGAGATTAACGATGAATGCTTCATTTTTTGATTATGATAAGGATGGCGATCTCGATTTATTTCTGATTACCAATCCTGCTGATGAGCGCGTAAGTTATGTTAATGTGATCAGTGAAATAGATACAGCTAAGCAGGTGCCCGGGGTGGATATTCTTTACCGGAATAATGGCAACAACACATTTACAGATGTGTCGGTGGAGGCGGGGATTTCAAAAGGTGGCTACAGCCTTGGTGCTGCTGTCAGCGATGTAAACAATGATGGTTTCCCGGATATCTATATCACCAACGATTTCCTCACGAGTGATATACTGTATATCAATAATGGCAATGGCAGTTTTACCGATAAAATAAACGAAGGCTTAAAACATAGCAGCTTTGCCTCTATGGGATGCGATATAGCGGATTTTAATAACGATGGCCTCCCTGATATTTATACGCTCGATATGCTGCCGGAAGATAATTTCCGTAAAAAAATGATTATCCCTGCTGCCAGCTATGATAAGTTTCAACTTTTAGTGCAGGGTGGTTATGAACCGCAATATACGCGTAATGCCCTGCAACTGAATAACGGAGATGGTTCTTTCAGCGATATCGCTTTTATGGCCGGAGTAAGCAGTACAGACTGGAGTTGGGCCACTCTCTTTGCCGACTATGATAATGACGGGGATAAAGATCTTTTGGTTACGAACGGCTTTTATCGTGATCTCGGCAACCTGGATTATATTAATTATCAAACCCGGCAAAATAGTCCAATGGGCAACCAGGTGGCCAAAAGTCAGCAAAAATTAAAAGCCATAAAAGAGCTCGCCAAAATACCACTGCAGGACTACCTGTTTGAGAATAACAATGACCTTACGTTTACAAAACGGTCTGATGAATGGGGCATCGGCTCGGCCGGTTTTTCAAACGGAGCGAGTTATGCAGATTTAGACAATGATGGCGATCCGGAAATCATCATAAACCAGTTTAACAGCACAGCAAAAATCTACAGGAATAATGCCGACAAAGTAAGGGGCAACAATTACCTCAGCATTAAACTGAAGGGGATTGCACCAAATCTGCAGGCACTTGGCGCTAAAGTATTTCTCTATACGGGTAAGTCCATGCAAATGCAGGAGATGAGCCCGTACAGGGGCTATGAATCATCAGTGGACCCTGTTCTCCATTTTGGAACCAATCAAAATAAAATTATTGATAGTATAAAAATTATCTGGCCCGACGGTAAGATTTCATTGGAGAAGAATATCAATGCAAATCAACGCCTGACTATAGGCTACCAACGCGGAAACAACAGCCCATCACAATATCCAGCAGCACCGGATGCAGGCGTCAGCGCTGCACTTTTGTTTAACGAAATAACAGGTACCCACGGGATCGATTATAATCATGTTGAGAACGAATTTGTAGATTTTAAAATTCAACCATTGTTGCCACATATGCATTCCCGCCTCGGCCCTGGGATTGCAACTGCGGATATTAACAAAGATGGGCTTAATGATTTTTATGTCGGTGCCGGAGCGGGTAAGCCCGGAAGTTTTTTCATACAAAACAAAAATGGTGATTTCGTAAAGAAGCCTTTCAATGCCGACAGTGCTTACGAAGATATGGGTGTGCTTTTATTTGATGCAGACAATGACGGAGATAACGATTTATATGTGGTAAGTGGAAGTAGCGAGTATTCGCCTGCAAATCCTTTGTTGCAGGACAGGTTGTACATAAATGATGGAAATGGCAATTTTGAAAATAAGCGCAATGCGCTGCCCGGTATGTTGTCAGCAGGATCTTGCGTGGCAGCATGTGATTATGATAAAGATGGAGACCTCGATTTGTTCGTTGGTGGCAGGGTAAGCCCCGGCAGTTATCCGTTGTCGCCACAGAGTTATTTACTAAAAAATCAAAATGGAATATTTGCAGATTCGTCTGCAACATCTTTGCCCGGGTTGGGCAAAATGGGTATGGTAACATCGGCATTATGGACAGACTATAATAACGATGGCTGGACCGACCTTATGTTAGCCGGCGAATTCATGCCGGTGATGTTTTTGAAAAATGAATCGGGAAAGTTGAACGTGAAAAATCCGGTTGTCATCCCTGAGTCATCAGGTTGGTGGAATAGTATCACCGCAGGAGATTTTGACAATGATGGTGATATCGATTATGTAGGAGGAAACCTTGGGCTTAACAGCAGGCACCATGCTTCAGCGAAAGAGCCGCTTTGTGTCTATGCCAAAGATTTCGATAAAAACGGAAGGATAGACCCAGTGATGTGTTATTACGTTCAGGGCAATAATTATATTTATCCCAGCCGCGATGAAATGATCAAACAGATGCCGGCTGCAAGAGGACGGTTTCCAACTTATAAAGATTATGCTTCTGTTACATTTGAAGAGGCATTCACTTCAGATGAGTTGAATGAGGCCACAATCGTAAAAAGCGAATGCCTTGAAAGCAGCTATTTCGAAAACAAAGGCAATGGTGTTTTTGAAAGAAGAGCATTGCCTATGCTTTGCCAGGCAGCTCCCATCTTTGGAATGCTCACAGGAGATTATAACAACGATGGTAATATGGATATTTTGATCACCGGTAACTCCGGTTCTACGGAAGCTTCAACAGGTGCTTATGATGCCATGAATGGCATTCTTGCAGCAGGGGATGGTAACGGAAATTTCACTGTTCAAAATTCAATGGCAACAGGCTTCAGGACGCCGGGAGATATGAAAGGTATTGCAAACCTGAAATCTGCCGACGGATCTTTATTGTTTCTGGCTGCTGCTAATTCAGGAAAGCTGAAAACATTCCGTTATGTTATGCCTGGTCAGGAATTTGTAGAAGCAGGCGCTGCCGACAGCTATGCAATGGTGACATTAAAGAACGGCAAAAAAATGAAGCAGGAATTTTATTGGGGAAATGCATACCTCTCTTCATCAAACCGTTTGGTTTGGAGTGGTAAACAACAAGCAACTATGATAGAGCTTTTTGATGCTAAGGGAAACAGTACTAAAATAATAAGGAGATGAAAAAGATCCTGATTGTTATATTGATTTCAATTACGGTTTTCAGTTGTAAACAAAAAGCAAGTGATGCCGAGATAGAAAATTTCTGCAATGCGAGGTTTAGCGAATGGAACGGGAAGCTGACTTATGTGATAATGACCGACATATTTTCACCACCGGTTTGCAGCCGGATTTATGTTTACCCGAATATTGCAGCTTATGAAGCATTGCTGCCGCAAAATAAAAACTATAAGAGTTATGCGGGTAAATTAAATGGCCTCGACTCGGTACCCCGTCCACAGGAAGGCGAAAACATCTGTTATTCCCTTGCGGCCAGTATAGCTTTCACATCTGTAGCTGCAAAATTAGTGTTCAATGGTGACGGGATCGTGGCACAGGAAAACGAATACCTGCGGGCGTTAGACAGTATGGGTATCAGCAAAGAACTTCTGGAAAACTCTGTGAACTATGGCAGGAAAGTTGGCAATCATATAGTGGAATGGTCGATGAAAGATGGATATAAACAGCGCACGGCTTTGGGTGGTTTTATTGTTAAAAGAGACTCCACGCGTTGGGTACCTACTCCGCCTGACTATATGGATGCGGTTGAAAACAACTGGGGCAGTTTGCGCACAATGGTGTTGAGTAATGCATCCCAGTTCCGGCCTTCACCACCAATACCATATACTACCGATAAAATATCCGAATTCTATAAAGAGAACCTACGCGTATACGAGGCCATCACGAAGCCCAATGCAGGCGATTCGGCAACGGCCTGGTATTGGGATGATAATCCAAACACCTCAGTGACCGACGGGCATGTCACTTACTTTATCCAGAAAAATTCACCGCCCGGACATTGGATTCATATCGTTTGTTCAGTTGCAGAAAAGGAGAATTATGATCCTATTAAAACCGCTGATATTTTATCTAAAACAGCCATTGCGTTGTACGATGCCTTTATAGCCTGCTGGGAAGCGAAATATTACTATAACTATTTAAGACCCGAAACTTTCATCAATAAAAATATTGATAAAGACTGGCAGCCGCTTATTCAAAGCCCCGGCTTTCCGGAATATCCCAGTGGACATAGCACCATCTCTGCCAGTGCAGCTACCGTGCTAACTAAAATGATAGGGGAAAACTATGCGTTTACTGATTCTACAGAAGTGCCATATGGAAGGCCTTCGAGGAATTTCACTTCATTCTACCAGGCATCGGACCAGGCCAGTATGAGCCGATTTTATGGAGGCATACATTATTTGCCGTCTTTAATAACCGGAGTAAAACTGGGAAAAGATATAGGTAATCATATTTTAGACGAGTTGAAATAACCTTTGATTACGGACTCCTGTGCTCAAATGGTGTGCTCATAATCAAAATACGTTTGTAAAATAAACTGCACCCAAATCAAAACTTTATATTGACGATTGAATGGTTTTAATCGCATAGTTAAGCTTCTGCTTAGTGTGTGCAACACTCCCTCATGCTGTTTGCGGCGGGTGACTTTTGCATTCCATTTTCCTTGCGTTTAATCTGAATAAGTTATTGTTTTCCTGTATCAACCGTTTGCGTAGAAATAAACTATTGAACGGCCTGCTTTTCAATAGTTTTTCGGAATTTAACCTGTAGATTGAGTATAGTAGATTTTCAATGCCAGCCAATACATCATTGTATTTTAAAACAGAAAGTAAATCATCTCATTTTAGATTTCTAAACCAGCAACCATATGAATAATCTTGAAAGACGGGATTTTATTAAGAAGACAGTGATGGGAGGTTTGGGCGCTGCAGTTTTGTCGGAAGGCGTGGCTGTTGAAAAAGATGTTACAGTCACTGAGCCATTGATACAGTCAAATGCATCACCCAAAAAAATAATCGTCGGCGGTGCCGGGCTGGCCGGACTTTGCTGTGCTTATGAATTGATGAAGAAGGGGCATGATGTAACAGTATTGGAAGCTTCCGGCAGGCATGGAGGTCATATCTTCACTGTACATGATGGTCTTTCAGATGGTTTATATGGCGATTTTGGTATGG
>JANPJC010000084.1:0-9730 GCA_031425315.1 Chitinophagales bacterium | reverse complement strand
CTTTTTACCACTATTAATCTCTGTCTTTAATTCAGCTAATAATTCAGTATTGACTTCAGAAAAATTATTGACAAAGTTTAGCGGGTTCTGAATTTCGTGTGCAATACCGGCAGTGAGTTCTCCAAGCGATGCCATCTTTTCGGACTGGATAAGCTGGGATTGGGTGGATTTAAGAATGTCTAGCGAATGACTGAGTTCAAACGTTCGCTCAGCAACTTGCTTTTCTAAATTTTCATTTTGCGTAGCCAGCAGATGTCTTTTCTCCTGTTCCTGAGCGAGCGTTCTAAGGGAAAGTTCATGAACTTCAGTCAATCTTGCCTTTAATGAATTAGTTGTCCATGCGAATTCTCTTGCCAGTACTATAAAGAAAGTAAGAGACACGCAAATAACTGCGGTATCCAGAGCGATAGCTATGTCTTCAGAAAATCTTGGAATAAGGTTAAATAGAAACATTATAAATATCCCGTAGAGCACCGCATAAATTACCCATCCAGAAAACATTATTCTTGCGCCGCGTATGTTACGCCTGATTGCAAGCAAGCTCACCCGAATAGCATCCAAAGGCCAAAGTGAGAATAATATGATGCCATAAAATGATTTTTCATATAACCATTTCCAGGAAGGTATTAAAAGTAGCAAACAGACTATGATCAACCAGAACAAAACACCTTTCCGCTCCTGTGCAAAAGCATAAGCAGCTGTAAGACCCCACGCACTAAATTGTACGAAAGCAAGAGAGGCTATAAATGAAAGTATAAAATAAGCCTGCCCCTGTTGTGGAATGAATTGAGCGATATACTCAAAAGAAAATCCTATGGCTAAATTTAACAGGAAAAGGCTATAGAATAAGTTTACACGTTGTAAGCGATAAGACAAATAAAAGAAAAGATGTAGTAATGCCAGAAAGAATAAAAATGTACCCTTTCCAATTAATCTGAACCCTCCATACGTGAGTAAAAAGTTACGTCCATCAATTGACTTATCCATTTGAGAAATTGTTGCAGAGAAGCACGGGTTACCCCATAATCCCATCAGAAACATATAAGGGTTGCCTTTTGTAAAGGAATACCTTATTGCAAGCACCTGATTAGTGTCGCCTGTAAAAATAATACTATAAGGCTTGTTGTTAGGGTGGTAGATTATTTCATCTTCTGGATCCTTACTTACCACTCCTAACCTGTGGATCAAATTTCCATTCAAGTATATTTCTGACGCTCCTGTTTGGATTACTGCTAACGATAACGATTGGTTGAGTAAGGAAGAGTCTACCCTCAAGTGCAAGCGTAACCAGCAAATTTCCGCCTCTCTTAGTCCAGGTAAATAATGAATATCCTTTGTTGGATCTATCGACTGCCACGAGGTATCTTTAAATTTCGGATCTGCCCATTCGTAATTGTCACCTGCATGAAATTTCCAATTTTTATCTATCACAATCCCTTGCTCAGATAAGTCGTTTACCGTAATAACATTAGTGTTATCTTGAGAGACGGATTGAGTAATTGATAAAAAGAAAAATACTAAGGTCACTAAAACCAAAAAAATTAGTCTGGATAGTAGTGTATTCATCGCAGTTAAATTATATGATCTTATAAAACCAATATGTTCTCCCTTTTCATAAGTCATAATAAAGCCATCGTTCAGTTGGATCAACTTCAAATTGTTATCAATTAAAGCAAACGCTGGTTGACATAAAGATTTCCTGGAAGGAAAACTTTCTAATAAGATGACGTTCAAAGTCAATTCTCTTTTCATAGTGCCTGTTAGGATATAGCACATAGTCAGAGGTACAATGGATGAAAGCTGTAAAAGCCCGATCCATGGAAAAAAATTGGACGGTAATTAAAAATTGAAACTACCAGTCAATGTTTTTCCTTCTGATAATGTTTCATCAGCTCATCACCACCGAAATCATTTTTCAAATCACGAATGACAGTATGCACATGATTTGCGTTGTTCTGGATATTATCATATTCAATAATAATCGTCGGACCATGAATACGATAATAATGCGGATGTCCTGGACCGATAGCTTTTTCGCCAGCCCACGCGAAACGAAGGTTGTTAAGGCCGGCAGTTTCAATATCCGCCATCATCGACATGGCAAGCATTTTAGTGTAGCGCTGAATATACAGGCTTAATAATTCCAGCATGAGTTTTTGTTGTGATGCATTCATTTCACTGTAAAGAATTCCCTTCGGTTCACTGATCATCGCCACACGTTTATTGCCCGTTAAAATTTCACCAGGCGCTTCAGTTTGAATGATCGCTTTTATTTGTTGCGTTGCATCGAGCGCATTCAATAATGCGAAACCAAGTTCAGTTTCATTTTTCAAAATCTGCTTTCCTTTCTCGGCCCCACTTAAAACTATACCGGGATTCGAGCCAAGAAAGGAAGGCGTTCCCGAAAACAGTTTATTATTTTTCGCTGAAAAATTAAATGCCACATGATGACCTTCGAAACGCCAGCCCCAGTTTTTATCTTTCGCCGGATCACCAAATATGGATATATAGTATTTTCCTGAGTGTCGATAATCATCCCCGGCCGAACGGCCTTCAACTTCACGCAGTACATTCTCCAGCTGAACAATGGATATTGCTTTATTGTAGCCCGTATCGCTTAATACCGTATGCAACATGTCCAGTGCAGCTTCTTTTTGACCAGCACTAAGCTCCCGTAACGGAATGCCTTTTCTTTCGGCAGGTACATATTGCCAGTTGAATCGTTCATCGTCAGTAAAAGCAAACTGCGCCTTTTGTTTTTGATCAGCAGAAAGCATTTGCAGGAACCGCTGAGTGGAGGCGGTCATATTGTTACCTGTAAAAACCTGTTGTGCGGGAACATTCAATGATACAAAAACTGATAAGAGCAGTATAACCGTTGTACGTGGCATAGGAGCAAGTTGTATAGTAAGATACGGAAGAAAGGGCGAAGTGCGAAGTAACAGCCGTCTCCTGCGTGAATCGTCAATCGTGAAACGTGAATGAATAGCCGTTCCGGTGAAATGAACAGGTGAATAAGTCAATGAGTGAATCTTGAAGTACGAGGTACGAAGTTCGAAGTATGAAGAGGGAAGTACACAGCTGTTGCCCTTGTGCATCGCCGATTAAGCTCTGCTATTAAATTTGATTATTTGTTATTTCAACGACATTGAATCGGCAATCGTAAATAACAGCCAGGAGCCCAGGTCAAACATCATATTTCTTATACCCTTTATTGGCTGTTGTACTCCGTTAAACTCAATTGCTCCGCTCTCCTCCGTGGCCAAAAAATATTACATTCAAAAAAATCTACATTTCCAAATGCAAGTTACTGAGGCTAACGGAGGTTTTGAGTTGAGCGGAGAAAGCACTATTAATGTATGCTGCGAAAAAGCCAGATTGTATTCACTTCCTGTATCAGATGTGTCCCCTACGGTCTAGCGTCTTCCTTCTGTATATTAGCTGTTCAGGTAAAACTGTATTGAATGTTCTCTATCGTCTACCCTCTGTGTATTGGCTGTTTACTTAAATCCTAAAACTTACAACGTATAACCTGAATTGGCTGTTCCTGCACACTACTTACTGTTTACTGCTTACTGGCCCACACCATTCAAAATCAACACAAACTCCGCACCTTCCCCTTCTTCACTTTTCACCTTAATTTCACCACCATGAGCTTTTACAATATCATAAGAGAGAGACAGCCCTAAACCGGTTCCCTGGCCCGTAGGCTTTGTGGTGAAAAATGGCTGAAATATTTTCTCTATTACTTTATCGGAAATACCAGTGCCGTTGTCCATTACCGTTATTTCAATCCGGTTGCCCGATCGCTGAGTAACTACAGTTACTTCCGGAGTAAACCCAGGATCGTTTTTCATTTTCTCATTTACTGCATAAAATGCATTGTTATACAAATTCAATAACACCCTCCCGGTATCCTGTCGAACTATATTTATTTTTCCTGCCACCGGATCATAGTTTGTTTTGATTGAAATATTAGATTGATCGTCCTTTCCGCGGAAACCGACATAAGCCAGCCGAAGATATTCATCAACCAGTTCATTAATATCTGTTGGTTCTGTTTCACCATATGCACTTCTGCTGTGTTCCAGCATCCCTTTCACAATCGCATCAGCACGTTTACCATGGTGGTTGATTTTTTCTTCGTTAGCCATCAGATTTGAACTGATCACTTCGATCTCTGACAAATTACCTTTACTGACTTCATCTTTCATATCCATCAACAATTCTATATTCAACTCCGAAAAATTATTTACAAAATTTAATGGGTTCTGTATTTCGTGCGCGATCCCTGCAGTAAGCGCGCCCAGGGAAGCCATTTTTTCAGACTGAATCAACTGTGCCTGTGTTGCTTTCAAATTGGCCATTGCATTTTCTATTTCTTCATTGTGCTTCTGCAACAACGCATTTGTTTTCAGCCGGTTTCTGCTTGTGCGCCACAGCAGGAGGGCGAAAAGTAAAACCAGTAAAATGCCGGCCAGTAAAAGATAGATTTGTAACTGGCTCTGAAATTCTTTTCTCGCAGCCTCTACTTCCTGCTGACGCTGTTGCGCTTCAAAGTCAATATTCTGAAACTGCTGTACCTGCTTTGAATTAAATAAGCTGTCGTTGATTTTTATAATCAACGATTGATATTTTACTGTGCTGTCATTATTTGCTGCATTTTTATAGAATAAAGACAAAGCGGTATATGATCTGAGGAACAGATCCGGCGCATTAAGATTATTTGCTACAGCCAATCCATTATGCAATAACTGCAAAACAGTATCTTCCGTGCCAGCCCCTTTATACAAATCCGCCAGAGCAAGGTTCGATGCCACCACTCCTCTGAAATATTTACTTCTTGTACATTCGTCCAAAGCCTTTAAATAAATTTCCTTCGCTTTTTCTACATTGCCCATACTCTGGTACACGCGGCCAGTGTTGAGCAGGATACTGCCCAGATATCGTTTGTAATCAGCCTTGAGCGCATAATCAAGAGCCAATTGCAAACTTGATAATGAAGAATCTTTTTTACCGGCCGAAAAATAAGTTCTGCCCAGCGTTGTATAAGTGATACTTAAAATTCTATCGTTTTCCGACGTCTCCGCCAATGGCAAAGCTGATTTAAAATACTGCAGGGACTTTTCGTAGTTGCCGGTATTGCCATATAAAATGCCGGCGTACTGCATTATGCGTGCGAGTTTTGCGAGTCGCTGCTCGCGGGCGGTTCGGGTTCGATCGGTAAAGTCATCTGTCGCCGGATATTGAACAGGAAGTATATTTTTCTCAGCCGCAGGATTCTCAGCAATAGCAATGCCCGATAATAAATAAGTTAAGGAACGTGGATAATTACCAAGATTTAATTGAGCATAACCCATTTCTCCCAAGGCCACAACTTCTTCAAGCGGTAGCTCAAGTTTTTTTGTCAGTGTCCAAACTTTTTCTCCATAATGATATGCGCTGTCTGCATTTACTTCAGAATAAATGTTTGCGACCTGCTCCAGTAAAAACATTCGCAGGGTATCATTTTTTTCAGATTGAATGCTGGTTTTTAAACTGTCCAGTTCCGTTTGAGCAAACAAACTGGAATGGAAAGAGAATATGGAAAACAGCAAATAAAATGAAACAGATTTGGTCATCTTCAAATATTACCTGACAATGTTATACAAATTCAGTCGATTCACCAGAGGCAATTCCGGTTCGTGGTAAAATGCTTTGAATTTGATATTTTTTTGGCGCTGCGCTTTGGAATACATTGCCGGTAAGACGGAAAAAACGGTAAGGAAACGGGAAGAACAGCCGACAATGGCCGTTACTTCTCTCGCCTCAGGCGGGATCGCACTTCATATTTCGCACTTCAAAAGTGGCTCTCTGTGTCCAAAAATCTGAAAATTATTTTTAGTTCTTAATTTCAAGCACTTCATTTGTTGAGATCGAAAAGGCGCTTCGATTTGAAGTACAATGCCGGGACGGGGAGGGAAAAGAAGTTTTTGAAAGGCGCTTCGCTTTGGAGTGATTGGAGGGGATACATTTATCAAAATGTAAAAGCGATAAATTATGTATGCATAGATATATTCCCGGCTAAACGTCTTACCGGCTAAGTTTTTTTTGCCGGTAAGACGTGGAAATTTGTTTTCTGATGTGCGGGTGTTTTAATTGTAGCTGCATGGCATGCCTTGCCGCTACAATTAAAACCTAAAATAAATTTGATGGTCCCTGAATGAACTGTTCACGTAAAACTAAAAAAGTAAAATGTAGGGCTTTATTGGCTGTTTCTTCATACCATTCGTTTCTTTGTGGCACCCCCTGTACGAAAAATCGAAAGAGTTCCCTTGCCGACCAACGTCAATGGTTTCGCCGACGATAGATGAACTTAAAACTATACAAACCTCACCCGCATTTCAATCATTCGGTGGCCTAAATTTTTTCCGGAGAGGCAGCAGGGTTTTTACAATTAAGTGTAAGGGTAATAATGACTATGGTTTTTTACTACTAAAGTTTTTCTCAAGATTGGTATCACCTTTCCCATTATAAACTGCCACCTTCGGAAAAGGAAAGACAGGCCTCGTCATTACCGTTTTTCCATTTTCCTTTTTTGACACCACCACCCTTTCAGGAGCATTACCCTTTTCCACCCAATCCCTGATCAAAACAATCCAGTCCACATCATCAGGTCCCGGACCATCGCCGCAATGCAATACACCAGGTAAGAGGAAAAGCCGGATATGAGATTTGATGTCTTTGTCTTTTTTTTCAGCTTCCTGGTAATGTTTAATCGTTTGAAAAGCAGAAAGAGCAGGATCATCCCAGCCATGATACATAATCATTTTCCCTTTGCGTTGCTTAAACCCTGTATAGTCGGTCTGTACAGCATCCAGATAAGCCGATGCATACCGGGTTTCCTCAAAAAATCTGGAGAAATCATATTTGCTGTAATCCCAGTCAGGGTTATTAAATACGAGATACTTAAACATGCTAGTGCCGAACATGTAATGAAGGCTGGGCATTTTTAATTCGGGACTATTTCCTGCAATCCACACATCCCATCCGTTGGGCTCATTCTCTGCACCAAAAGGGAATCCGGGATAGATAGTATCCTGTTGATTCGTTGTCGCTGCATACACTGATTTAATCGCTTCTAGTTGCTGTTTCGTCATGCAGTTAGGACTAGCTAAACTATCAGGGCAAACCGGTATGCTGGAAAAATCAAATTTACATGCCTTCGGATCATTCAGGATATTATCACTGATGCCGTCGAGCGCATCACATTGCTTCAGGACCTTCTCCTGCAACAATTTCAAAATATCTTTTGTAATTACCGGTCGCGTTGTGTTGCTGGAATCAGGATAATTTTTTTGACTGATCTGAATGAATTTAGCTCCGATAGCGGGCCAGGTGAACGCGGGCGCTCCTGCTACTATTCCATCAAAGTCATCAGGAAATTGTTGTGCTTCCATCATCGCCTGTCCGCCACCTCTTGAACAACCCAGGAAATATGAATATGCGGGATCGCCACAATAATATGTACGGATTAAATATTTTGATACTGCAGCGGTTAGATGCACAGCATTTTTACCGAAATCCAGTTGCCGCTGCATATTATTCAGGCCCCAGCTGGCATCTATTCCAGAACCCTGGTGCCCGGCATCTGTGCCTGCTGTAGCATAACCGGAACTTACACTATAACGAAAACTGTTTTGAATATTTCCTACAAAACCGCCGCCGCCCGACATCAGGAATCGCTTGTTCCATTGATTGGGTAAGAGTAATTCAAAATGGGTTTCCTTACCTATTCTGCCTAATACGCGACAGAATGGAACAGAGATAACCTGTCCTTCGATTGTATCTTTTTGAAATGATTGCGCTTCAAGAATTGCAACCTCAGGTAACCTGATATTTTTAAGTTGTTCGCAGGGAATACAACTCTTTGCATCCGAATTGTTTTGTGCAGTTGAATTGAGGGTACTGATGGTGATCAACAATACCAAAAACGCAGTCAGTTTTTTCATTGAATGATTATTTAGTACTGGTGATACGTTATAAGTTTTACGTTTTACGTTTTACGTAAACAGCCAATACAGGTTACAGGTTGTAAGTTTTAGGTGAACACAGCCATTCACTATTCCGATCATTAAAACCGAATAACAATAACCGCTGGAGCATTAAAATGAATGGTTGAGAAATAGAATAAACACTCGTCTTACAATATTCCATTAAACGGCACCCTTCAGCTTTTCTTTCAGCAGGGTGAAATCCACAGGTTTGGTAAGAAAGTCGTCGGCGCCCAATTGTTTGGCGGTATTGAAATTTTCTGCATCGCCGTATGCAGTAATCATCATCACCACCGGTGGCGGTGCATGATATTTTTGTTTGATGTGCGATAGCAGTTCCAACCCACTCATGCCGGGCATATTGATATCTGATAAAATCAATACTGCTTCGTGCTGGTGTTGATTGAGATAATTAATCGCATCTTCTCCTGAAAATGCAAAAGCAAATTGTATTTCCTCGCTTCTTATCTCTTTCCGGAAACGCTGCTCAAAAAGTGTCTTTACATCCTGCTCATCGTCAACAACCAGAATTTTCATTTGCTATCGATTAAATGTTTATGAGGAAATTAATTGTAAATCTAATCACTCAAAGTAAGTGCGAAGTATGAAGTGCAATTGTATGAAGCTAACAGCCAAATCCTGAATCTTATAATATTTTGCAGGCTACCCCTTACATTATTCACTTTGTACTTTACATTTATCGCTTTAAGCTTTCTGTGTTCTAAGATAATGATATTCCAAATATGAAATGAGAAGTATGAAGTGGGAAGCAGGAAAGTGCGAAATGTGTTCCCAAAGTCGTTTAAATATTAAAAAGCCAATTGAATAGCGGTGCTTTTTTGAACCACATAGTTAAATACACGAGAAATTTCTATGTGCCATATGTGACTATGCGGCAGATGTTTCCTTGGGAGACCATTCCTCAAAAGTCGTAAATTTTGATCCAGTCCGTTTCTTAACTCAACGACATTGACACCAGATTTATTTTTGAAATTGAACATCATAATATATCTGCATTACCCACTTTACATATCGCCATTTCTTCACTTAGTAATGGCAGGCAGCTCGATAACAAACCTGCTGCCAAAACTTCGATCAGATTCCACACGCAATAAACCTCCATGCGCCTTCACAATATCATGTGTAATACTTAGCCCAAGCCCTGTGCCTTCTGTACCTTTTTTTGTGGTAAAGAAAGGTTGAAAAATTTTGTCTTTGATTTCATCGGGGATACCGGGACCATTGTCTTCAAATCGAATGAGTACAGATTCATCTTTCAATTGTGTGCAAATTTTTAGGGTAGGCCTTGGCGTAATGCGCATCGCATCAAAAGCGTTATAACAAATATTGAGTACCACACGGGAAAAATCTTCGACTATAAGGGGAATCTCATGTATTTTTTCATCCAGTTCCAAAACCATCTGAACATTAAGCGGATTTTTACCGGCGCGCATGAAGTGGAAGGCAAGGTTGCTGTACTCCCGGATAAAATCATTCAGCACAACAGATTGAGCAGTACCGCTACCTCCGCGACTATGCAAAAGCATGGAATTAACGATGTTATTGGCACGGGAACCATGTTCATGAACTTTCTGAAGGTTGGATTTGATGTGCGAAAGGTTTTCAGTTAAGAGCGTTTCATCTCTTACTTCGGAGGATCTGTTCAATTCCCCGAGTGACTCTTCTACCAATTCGAT
>JANPJC010000083.1:0-4987 GCA_031425315.1 Chitinophagales bacterium | reverse complement strand
TGTAAATCTTTTAGTATAGCTATATCCCAATACAACTGCGAGAGCAATAGGTGAAAGATAAAAGCACAGCAGGTTAATAAACCATGTGGTGGTTATAAATAACACCGACATGGCAATCGTAAAAAATAATGCATTACCTGCGGGAATAACACCAGCCGGGATTTCTCTGATCGCGGTGCGGGGATTTTTAGCATCGAACTGACGGTCGAGATAGCGGTTAAAAGCCATTGCAGCGCTTCGCGCAAAAATCATACAGAATATGACGAGAAAAAAAATCGGCCATTGAGTTGAAAAGTAATTCAGAATTTTCTGTAGTCCGCTTACCGGTCCCGACATTGGACCAACAGGATCTGCATCAGGATTTAATCTTACCACACCGATGAAAAAACCAATCATTGCAAAGGGCAATGCAAAAATGGTGTGAGAAAACTTAATAAGTGAAAGATAATTTTTTACAACGCGCATAATCAGTATCTCATTTTACAAACAACAATTGTTGCAAAGGGTTGAGTTAATTTACTTTCTGTCGCGTATCATTTCCCAAAAAACGATACCCGCTGCAACAGAAATATTCAGCGAATGTTTCATGCCGTACTGGGGAATTTCAATACTGCCTTTACAAAGTTTTAGCACATCTTCTTCAACACCGTTAACTTCATTTCCGAAAACGATCGCCAGTTTTTCGTCACCATCCCATTCCAAATCATTCAGCATAATACTTTCTTCCACCTGCTCTACTGCCCACACTTCATAGCCTTCTGCTTTTAACTGTTCCACTGCTTCGGCTGTATTGGCGAAATACTGCCAGTATACAGTGTCAGTAGCCCCCAATGCAGTTTTATGAATTTCGCGATGTGGCGGCACCGGTGTATATCCGCAGAGATAAATACCTGATAACAAAAAAGCATCGGCAGTTCTAAAAACACTGCCTACATTATGCATGCTGCGTACATTATCTAATACAGCAATCAATGGCACTTTTTCTGCAGCTTTAAATTCCTCTACTGATTTGCGGGCCAATGCTGCCATCGACTTTTTTTGCATTTGCAAATATCGTTAATTGGATTGGGATTCGCGGGATTCAGGGATTATTGGATTAATTGATTGAGTAAAAAGTATTACCCAACATTCTCTACTGATTAAAACCTTTGTCGAAATGATCAACCAGCTGCTCTTTTTCATAAATACATTGCCGGGAAGACGCTGATTGCAATAAAATTCAGGTAATAGTTGATTTAAAATAAAATCATTACAGCTCTCAAAACGTGTATTTGTATTGGCCTTTACTTCCCACTTCGCACTTTGTACTTCGTACTTCAGAATTCTCTCATTGACTCATTCACTCATTCACACTACCTTGACATGAGCAGCTTCACAGTCTGCCATTCGCCCTTATCGTTGAAGCCTTGTACAAAATATATCCCGTTAGGCCAACCACTGCTATTAAGATCGTAGTACCGGACACCGGTCTGAACCTGAACTTTACGCACAAATTGCTTACGACCACCTACATCCACCACCTGAATAGTGAGCACCTGGTTAGATGTGGAGCTGATTCTTAGCCTCGAATTGCCCCTTAGCGGATTTTCAGTTCCGACAAAGCTAAAACTGCCAATAATTTCGGGTGTTGGGTCTCCACAAATGCCTTTATTGGGAAGATTTTGATCGATCCAGTCCAACCTGAAATTCAGCCAAGACTTTAGCGTGGAAATTTCTTCAGCATAGCTTGTTGGAATAGGTTGAGGATTTGGCCAAACATACTGACCAAGAATAGGCCATTTTGTAAAATGCCTGGTTTTGGCTTCGTCAAGCAACTGGCTAACTGAGTCTATCAGCGCGGTTAATCGTTGTTGACTGACCTGCCCTTGCCGTACATTATTCCAATGGCATCGCAAAGAAGCGGTGTATGCCGTGTCTTCCAATAACCTGTTCCACCAAAATGGAACGAGGCCGGCTCCATCAGCAGGACAAACATCATTAAATTGGAAAGCCCAGCCATCAATATTACTACCGCTGCAATAATCTGCATTCCGAAAGGCAAGGTCAAAATCCCATACAGGACCGGCGAAAATTTTGCGGTTGATGCTGTTACGGTTTTTATGGAAGAATGAACTTAGCCGGTAACCATCTACGTTGCGACTCACTTCATTTACTATGAAAAAATCCATAAATGACTTCAAATCAGCAAATTGTCTGACGCCTTTTATTGGGTCCTGAAAATCAGTACCATTTAATGCATTTTCAAAACTATCAACATAATTTTTGATGTACGTTTTTTGGGCGTCATTTATATCGTCGGGCTTGGGATAAACATAGGAGAATTGAGGCTTGGTTTGACCGATGGCTTCTGGCGGCGTGTACTGAGAAAACCAGCCATTGGGTTCTTTATCTAAACTGAAAATGTATCCCCCGGTCATTGCATCGCCAGAAACATCAGTCTTCTCCATTTTAGGGACGTTCACTCGCTCTTTATTTCTTTTAATACGCTCCATGAAAACATACACACCAACGTATTGATCATTCAAAATCACTTCAACAAAGCGGCAGTTGGCAGCCCATTGACCCAATTCGCGCGACATTGTGTAGGCAAGGAAATTGCGCATCAGGGTTTTATCAGTATATGGAGCATACAACACCCAGTCACTTTCTTTAGGCATACCAAACAGAGACTGATCGTTTGAAGATCCATTTTCTTTTCGCAATTCAAGACTGTAGGATTTCATTGGGAACATCTGGGAAGATTGCCCCCTTATTTCAATGCCGATTTTTCCTTTATAGTGATTATATGGATCGGTCAATTGATTTCTTTGCCCCGGGCCGTTATAAATGATTCCCATTTCAGCCACGATTTTGGGATCATCTAATATCTGCTGACCATTGGTATTAATCACTATAACCGGCAAATTGGAAGAGCTTAGGCTCACCTGGCTGAATAAAGACAATCTCACCAGCAGGCAAAGGGCAAGGAGTAATGGGTATCTGAATGGCATTTAACACAGTTGAAGTTTAAAAATAAACGCAATCCTGCTGATTTGAAAGTATTTATTAACGGAAAGGGGCAAATTGCCCACAAACGTTGAAATACCATTTGAAACAGGTGCGCTTCCTTATTTTTGCAGCATTTCAATCTATAGCGAGACATGTCGAAGAGCAGCGCAGAGACACCCCTAATGCAGCAGCATAATGCTATCAAACAGCGATATCCGGATGCCATCCTGCTTTTTCGTGTAGGTGATTTTTATGAAACCTTCGGGCAGGATGCAATCATCAGCGCAGGGGTATTAGGTATTACCCTTACCAAACGAAACAACGGATCTGCAGATAATGAACTTGCAGGTTTCCCTCACCATTCACTTGACACTTACCTTCACAAATTGGTAAAGGCTGGCTACAGGGTAGCTATTTGTGATCAATTAGAAGATCCCAAACTGGCTAAGGGGATTGTGAAAAGAGGAGTTACTGAACTTGTTACGCCTGGTGTGGCCACTCACGATAAGTTACTGGAGCATAACAGCAATAATTTTCTGGCAGGCATCCATTTCAACGAAGACAAAAACGGCATTGCATTTCTTGATATTTCCACCGGTGAATTTTTTGTTGCAGAAGGAGATACTGAATACATTGATAAATTACTGCAGACACTTCAACCGGCAGAAGTTATATTTCAACGAAGTCAGCAGAAATCATTTAAAGAAACTTACGGAAAGAAGTTTTATACCTATTCACTTGAAAGCTGGATTTTTGAAGAATCATTTGCAAGAGAAAATCTGCTGAAGCATTTTGGTACACATTCACTCAAGGGTTTTGGGATTGATGAATTGTCAAATGGCATCATAGCCGCAGGTGCAGTTTTACACTATTTAAAAGACACAGAACATCCCAATCTCAACCACATTACTTCCATACAGAGAATCAATAAAGAAGATTATGTATGGATGGACCGATTCACCATCCGCAACCTTGAATTGATACATAGTCCGGTTGAAAACGGGCACACATTACTGAAAACACTCGACCAAACGGTTTCGCCTATGGGTGCACGTTTGCTCAGAAGATGGATATTAATGCCGCTGCTCGACATCGGTAAAATTAATGAGCGACTCGATCTTGTTGCATATCTTATCAAAGAAGTTGAATTCCGAAATAGTATTACCCAACATGTCAGGCAATGCGGAGATATAGAGAGACTGGTTAGTAAAATTCCTGCGAAAAAAATAAATCCCCGCGAATTGCTGCAGATTGCGAAAGGGCTTCAGCATACTCAGGCCATCAGGGAATTATCCATCATTCAGCCTAATGAATATTTGCAGCGGCTTGCAGACAATCTTAATCCTTGTCGCTATATACAGGAAAAAATTCTGCGGGAGATCAGGGAAAACCCGCCGGCGCTGGCATCTAAGGGTGGAATGTTTGCCGATGGTATTCATGATGAGCTGGATGATATCCGAAAAATTGCATCGGGTGGGAGGCAGTACCTTTTGGAACTCCAGCAAAAAGAAATTGAAAGAACAGGTATCAGTACATTAAAAATAGGCTTCAACAATGTTTTTGGATATTATCTCGAAGTGAGCAATGGCCAGAAAGGAAAAGTTCCTGCAGACTGGATACGGAAACAAACCTTAGCGAATGCAGAAAGATTTATCACACCCGAACTGAAAGAATACGAAGAAAAAATCACGGGTGCAGAAGAGAAGATATTAAGAATTGAAAGTGAACTGTACGACAAGCTACTGCTGGAACTACAGGATTTTATTGCTCCCATGCAGGTGAACGGCAGCGTACTGGCAATTATTGATTGCCTTTGTTGTTTTGCTGTTACCGCTTTGCAAAAAATTTATCGTCGGCCTAACTTGCACGATGGCAATTATCTGCAACTCAAAGCATCAAGGCATCCGGTAATTGAAGCGAATCTTAATCCCGGTGATGAATACATTTCCAATGACCTCGAACTTGATGGAAATGGGCAACAGATCATTATTCTTACCGG
>JANPJC010000082.1:0-8903 GCA_031425315.1 Chitinophagales bacterium | reverse complement strand
ATTAATTCGCAAACTGGCCGTGATTTTTTTTGTTTTGAAGAAAATAAACTGATACTTGATAAGGTTGAGGAATTCTCAACGAAAACCGGAATGAAGATTGTACATGAAACTCATCGTGGAAAAATGTTATTTGCAGCTCATACCAGCAAAATTTTTCTGCAGCAGCAACCTTCATTACGTTTAACACTGGACATTTCTCACTGGTGCAATGTCCACGAATCATTATTGCAGGGACAACAGGCTTCTGTTGATATGGCTTTGGCGAACACAGACCATATACATAGCAGGGTAGGGCATACACAGGGGCCACAGGTAAACGACCCCCGTGCACCGGAATGGCTTGAAATACTTCATACACATTTGGGATGGTGGGATAAAGTGGTGGCGATGAAAAAGAAAAATGATGAATTGCTGACCATCACCACTGAATTCGGTCCCTCTCCTTATATGCCACTGGCGCCTTTTACAATGCAACCATTGGCGGATCAATGGGAAGTGAATGTTTATATGATGAATTTACTGAAGAAGCGATATGCTGAATAATTTTGAGTTTTTTTTATTGAGAAAGTATTCGTCAGAATACCGTAATAAATATCTGAGTAAGCCAAATCAATCTAAATAAAATACAGCAGTTATCCCTGGAATTGAATGCTTTAGTGCTGCAGATAGAATTTTATTTGCCTTACATCCCTAACATGAAGTTGTAATCAATATCATTTAAAAGATTACTGATATTATTTTCTGATCTTGTAATCCTGTGTCTACCAGCATCACTAATCGAATAAATAGTTTTTGAGATTATGAAAAAGAAAACCAATTCTTTAGCTAAAATCCTGTTCTTTTTATTTTTTATGATAGTGGCTGGTGCCATTGGCTATTTCGTGGGGAAATATGTTGTGAAAAATGCATCAGCGGTACCTGCATCGGTTTTAATAGCCATTGCGGTATTTTTCATTCCTGCATTTTTCATTGTCATTGGTGTTCATGAATTGGGGCATGTCACCGCAGGACTATTAATGAAATTTGAGTTTAAAAGTATTACTGTTGGTCCGTTTATGTGGGAGAAACAACAACATGGGATCAAATTCAGGTGGAATAAAAATGTGAATACTTCTGGTGGATTGGCGCTGTGTTTACCAGTTGGTGCAGAAAATCTTAGTAAACGCTTCGCAGTATATGCAGCCGGTGGCCCGCTGGCAAGTATTGTTTTGGCAATAGTTACTTTTTTGCTCAGTCGGTTGGCCGTTGGCGGCGCAACAGATGGAAACACTGCTACACTTGTAATGCAGTGGTTGTTGATGGAGATTTGTCTGTTGTCTGCTATTATTGCGGTCGCAACTTTAATTCCAATACATACAGGTGGATTTTCTTCTGATGGTGCTCGTATTTTTAACCTGCTGAAAGGTGGTGATGTGACAAGGTTCGAGTTATTAATCCTCAAATTAATGAGTGCGGCCACCAGTGGTTTACGACCTGCTCTGTATAATATTGATGATCTGCATGAGGCCAGGCAATTGGCAGTAAAACTCAATGCACCCTTTGGCGTTTACCTCCATTCATTTTTTCATCAGGCTGCTTTTGATAATGGAGAATTGGATGCTGCAGAAATTCATCTGAAAGATTATATAGAGGAAGCAGACGCCATACCCAACGGTGTGAGAGGAATGGTATGGCTGGATGCGGCTTTCTTTTATGCTTACGCTAAAAAAGATCTCGCGCAGGCTCAACAATACTATGAAATGTTCAAACCTGCAGCACTGATTCCAAAGGCGCAGGTATCGGCAACGGAAGCTGCTATCTCCATATTGAAAAATGATATGGAACAGGCAGTATTGGCCATTACAGCTGCGCAAACAGCATTGCCTGATATGATTGATAGAGGTAACGCCGTGGCGTTAAAGGACAAGTTATTGATAATGAAAAATGCAACATCTTCATTACCGGAGAATACAGTATACGACATAAATACGACTCAATTCAATTGACGAATGGTTTTGCTTTCTCCGTTGTAAACAATAGCTTTAAACAGACGAAAGTCAAAATAAACGATGGGTTTATGTTTGATTCAATCGTGTTTGTTTCGATCTCTTCAACCGATTAAATCTATTTGTTATGACAAACGAAAAGGGTACCAAAGAAAATCCATGGATGTTGAAAACTCCACCGCAATCTTCGGAATACAATATGTATAAGGATGTGAAAGATGGAAAGGAGATATTGGTTTGCACAGTCGGGAAAACAGTTTTACATTACGATTTTCGTTGTCTGAAAGATCTTCACGCGATGTTGAAAAAACATGACGATTGGATGGAGTTGGGAAGTGCTGATGAACAGAAACCTGCGAAAGAAGGAACGGTTGAGGCCTGGGGCAGATCTGAAACGAATCCTGTGGGAGGATGGTATGGATTGAAGAAAGGATTCAGGGGGAGATTCGGAATGTATATTCCACCATTAATGGAAAAATTGGGGATGGCTGAACTTACCCATGAAGCAAAAGGCAACAGGATGAAAGCGATCTGATTTTTGAATTGTACCCGCATTTATTGTTTTTGGGATTTCGGTTCATTACTTTGGTGGAGACGAAATCCCAATTTGATTTTATGTACAGGTGCGTTGGAATTTTGTATTGTCTATTCAATGTCGTTGAAATAAAAGTACTCAACCATCGTAGCGGTGCTTTTTTAAACCACATTAGACACATAGCTGAATACAAAAGAAATTTCTATGTGCCCCTCCATGCCTATGTGGCGGCTGTTCTCTTGGGAGACTATTCCACATCAACCGTAAATTTTGCTCCGATCCGTATCTTATTTCAACGACATTGATTGTCTATTTACAAATAAAAACACCATGAGTAAAAAAATCGTTCTGGCAGGCGGTACGGGATTTATTGGCCAGTATTTGGCACAACGTTACAACAGGTCAGGACATAAAGTGTTGATCATATCGCGCCAGCCGGGGCATATTTCGTGGAGCGATAAAAAAGCAATTGTCGCTGCACTTGAAAGTTCTGAAATACTCATCAACCTGGCTGGTAAATCAGTTGACTGCCGATATACACCCGAAAATAAAGCTGCTATTCTCCAATCAAGAACTGAAACAACGAAAGCACTTGGAGAAGCCGTATTGCAATGTGTGACGCCTCCGGCATTATGGATTAATTCGGGTACCGGCACTATTTATCGGCACGCTACCGACAGGCCGATGACAGAGAAAAATGGTGATATTGGCAATGGGTTTTCAGTGGATGTTGCAACCGCTTGGGAAAAATCATTTTTCGATTTTAATCTGCCGCATACACGACAGGTTGTTTTGCGTATTGCAATAGTGTTGGGCACGACGGGTGGCGCTTTAAAACCATTGGTTAACCTTGTTAAACTCGGTCTCGGTGGCAAACAGGGAACCGGCAATCAGAAAATGAGCTGGCTGCATATTGAAGACCTTTGTCGTATCATGGATTTTATTCATGAGCGTAAAAATCTCAAAGGTGTATTCAACTGCGCATCTCCCCAAACATCAGATAATATAACGCTGATGGCTACCCTAAGGAAAATACTGAATGTAAAAATCGGGTTGCCTTCTCCTGAATGGCTGCTATCCATCGGTGCATTTGTGATACGCACAGAGCCGGAGCTGATCCTGAAAAGCCGTTGGGTAATGCCCGAACGTTTGTTGCAGGAGGGATTTGTATTTGACTATCCGGAACTGGAAGTGACTTTGAAAAATTTGTTAGCGAAGAGTGCTTAAACATAAGCCTATCGTTTACAGAATAAAGGCCGCCGGTTTTCCGCAGTGCCTGTTTAAAACTTATTGTTTTTCGATTCTCAAGGGTCGAAAAGTAATTAGCATGAGAGATCAGCGCAGTCGGCCATCAATCTCCCTTCCCATTAATGTTGTCTTCCCGATCCTCATTTTACCAGTTTCGAATCAGGGTGAGTTTTAAGTTAATAATGATTTTCTATGTTTTTGTGGAAAAGATTTCAGCCGCTGGCACATTAATGTAGTTACCTTTCCCAAATACATTCGCTTTAAATCTGTTAGGTAATGTTATGCAGTAAGTAAACTGCTCATTTGTTGCAAGTACGGGTTTTGTTTTGCTCTTTTTGATATGAGTATCCTTCAGATTTTCCAGTCCAATTTAAAACCGGCTTGATTTAAATCTTAGATTTTTCCATTGGTGTTGAGTGTTTGGAAACAGGCATTTCAAACAAGTAAAATTTCCCATATGAATAGAATTGTACCCCTTTTGTTTTTCGTTTTTTTGTTTTCAGGATTGAGTTCCAATGCTCAGGTGGATATGAATTCCATATGGTCATGGGTGAATGGTGATAATATAGGTGGTCAGTATGGCGTGTATGGTACTAAGGGAGTTTTTTCTGCAGGGAACAAACCAGGAGGCAGGTATGGAGCGGTCAGCTGGAAGGACAAAGAAGGAAAATTCTGGTTATTGGGCGGATTGGGATATGCATCAACGGGAACTGTGGGTTATCTGACAGATTTATGGAAATACGATCCGGTTGCAAATCAATGGACATGGGTGAAGGGCGCGAACACGACAAATGCAGCTGGTGTATATGGCACCCAGGGCGTTTCTGCAGCAGGGAACAACCCGGGAGGGAGAGAATACGCAACTTCTTGGACAGATAAAGATGGGAAACTGTGGTTAATGGGCGGATTCAATTATGGAAGTAATGGATCGGTCTTATGGATGAATGATTTATGGAAATACGATCCTGTTACAAATGAATGGACCTGGATGAAGGGTGACAATACACCGAATAAAGAAGGCATTTATGGTACAATGGGAGTTTCAGATCCGCAGAATAAACCTGGTGCAAGGTCCGGGGCAGTGAGCTGGTACGGCGCTGATGGCAAATTATGGTTAATGGGAGGAAATGGCTACAACAACGGGTTGAACGCTTATTTAAACGACTTGTGGAAATATGATCCCGTTAGTAATGAATGGACTTGGATGAAAGGAGATATTGTTTCCAATCCCACGATTAAGCCCACCGGCGTATATGGCTCTAAAGGTACTGCTGCCATTGGAAACAAGCCAGGGGCAAGGGTTAACGCTATAAGCTGGACGGCAAATGATGGAACCTTTTGGCTGATGGGTGGAAACGGATATGGCCTAACCACCACACAAGGTTATTTAAACGACTTATGGACATTTGATCCAGTCAGCAATCAATGGACCTGGATAAAGGGAGATAACGTAGTTGATCAGCAGGGTTTATATGGAACACAGGGAGTAGCCGGAGCAGGAAACAAACCCGGCGGGAGGAATAGTTCTTTTAGCTGGGTGGATGGTGAAGGACAACTTTGTTTGTTTGGCGGCCAGGGTTTTGCTTCTGCAGGTGGGGTGGGTTTTTTAAACGATTTGTGGAAATACAATACTAACGCCAATACATGGACGTGGATTAAAGGCAGCGCTGTCATTAACCAAACAGGAAATTATAATAATACGAGTACCGTCGGTAATCAGGCCGCTGAAAATTATCCGGGTGCCAGAGGAAGTGGGGTCAGCTGGAATGGAACAGATGGGAAACTATGGATGTTTGGTGGATCTGGTTATACCGCCTCCGAATTAAATTATCAATTAGGCGACTTGTGGAGTTTGGCTCCGTTGCAATCCACTTTTTATAAAGATGAAGACAAAGATGGTTATGGAAATCCTCTTCTTTCCATTCAGTCTTCAACAATACCCGCAGGCTACGTAAAAGATAATAAGGATTGTAATGATAAAAATGCAGGCGTCAATCCCGGAGTAAAAGAGATCTGTGGAAACAGGATTGATGATAATTGTAACGGACAGGTTGATGAAGGATGTACTCCTGTTTTACCTTCAGTAAGTATATTCGATACAGTAGTATTGGAAGGAAATTCAGGTACCAAAATAGCAGTTATTGCTTTACGATTGTCAGCCAAATCTGTCAACCCGGTTACCGTCACATATAAAACTTATAACGGTAATGCAAGAGAAAATATAGATTACCTGCCTCAGTCGGGCACAATAACTTTTCCTCCGAATGTCGTTTACAGAACACTGGCGGTAAGTATTAAAGGGGATTTGATCAGTGAATTAAATGAAACTTTCCGGGTAGTATTGAGCAGTCCTGTGAATGCACGGATACTTTCAGCAAATTCTGTTTGCACCATTACTGATAATGAGAGGAAGCCTGCTATCAGAATTAGTAATGTCTACCTTACCGAAAACAATGGGATAGGCCAGGTGAAGGTAAATCTTACAGTTGCCAGTTACCAAACTATCAGCGTAAGATTTGATACTTACGATGGCACGGCCCTGGCCCCTGTTGACTATGCTGCGCTCAGAAACGGCAGGGTGATTTTCAGTCCGGGTGAAACAGAAAAATTGATCAATGTAACCATCAGGCAGGATAACATCTATGAATCCACCGAACGTTTTGGCATCAGGTTGAAAGATGCAGTAAATGCATCCTTGAGTTTGGCGGAAGGCGCAAGGACTGAAGCATCAATTTTGATATTAAATTCAACGGCTGGCATTAATGCAAGAACGAATAATACTATCGGTGACTTGATGGAAAAGCAAGGCCTCGAAGTGAAAGTCCTTCCCAATCCAAGCACTAATTATTTCCGGATAAATATCAGCACTGGCAGCGATGACCCTGTTCGCGTACGCGTTACAGATATTAGTGGCAGGCTGATGGAAGACATGAAATATTCAGGTGGTATTCAAAGTATACAGATTGGTGACAATTGGTTCAATGGCACTTATGTCCTTGAAGTGATAAATCAGCGGGAACATAAGGTTATTCAGCTGGTTAAAATAAAATAACTGATTTGAGACAGTGAAACTTTTTAGGAAGTTTCCCTGTCTCAAATAATCCAGTTGAAAGCATTGGCCGTAATTTTCCTTTGCCATCTTTCCATTACATATCCTCCGTATCCACTGTGCTGAATAACGATATAACTGAAATGCATACCTGTTGAACAATTAATTCGGTTTTTTAACCAGGCTTGTGTAAATTGTAAAGCAACCCTTATATTTCATTTACACTTTAACACTGCAACACTTGAGAGACCGTAGTTTTGCCCATCCATTTATTATTTTTATTCTCGCCCTGCCGTATGGAATCAGTTCCGGTTTTGTGTCCGTAACTCTGCCGTATTTTTTAACGCAGAATGGATTTACGGTAGCTACCGCGGCAGGGATCACTGCACTGGGATTATCAGCCAATCTCTGGCGTTTTATCTGGGCGCCACTAACGGATCTTACATTGAGTCTTCATAAATGGTATGGCATCGGCATCAGTTTTTGTTCTGTTACACTATTGATGTTGGCCCTGATCCCATTACATACCGATTCAACATTGGTACTTACCATCATCGTTTTGTTATCGCAGGTGGCTGCCACATTTGTAGTATCACCACTCGGTGGTTTTATGGCGAAGACTATAGAAGAGGGAAAAAAGGGAAGGGCAGCAGGTTGGTACCAGGCCGGGAATCTTGGCGGTATGGGGATCGGCGGTGGTGCCGGCATCTGGCTGGCCACCCAGTTTTCTTTTCAGCTTTCAGTTATCATTGTTTCTGTAACCATGCTCCTCTGTGCGTTTGGGTTATATTATGTTCCACAGGTAGTGGCAGACAAAACGGCATCACTTAAAGAGGGCTTTGCGAAAATGTTCGCAGATATAAAAGAAATGTTTAAGTCGCGTGTGGCGATCTTTACGACGCTGCTTATTATCACACCCATTGGTGCAGGTGCTGCAGCGTATGTGTGGTCGTCTGTTTCAGATAACTGGAAGGTAAATGCAGACACAGTGGCTTTGGTAACAGGTGTATTAAGTGGAATAGTAAGCGCCATAGGTTGTGTGGTTGGTGGCTGGGCCGCTGATAAGGTCGGTATATGGTGGTCGTACTTTGGCGGCGGATTGTTAATGGCTCTGGTAACACTGGTGATGGCAGTGTCTGCATTAAATCCATTCACTTATGTAGCAGGTGTACTGGCATATGCTTTTATGATTGGATTTGTTTATGCTGCATTCTCTGCCGTGGTTTTACATGCTATTGGTAAAGGTCTTGCATCAACAAAATATGCATTGCTTTCCTCATTAGGTAATATAGGCCCGGTGTTTATGACCAGCTTTGACGGTTGGATGCACGATGAATACAGCATTAAAGGAATGTTACTAGGCGAAACTGTACTCGGTATCTTTTTTGTTATTATATTTTTTTTGGCTTTATATAAATTTAAAATCGCAGGTACGACCTCACAGGTCCGTAGACCTGTGAGGTCTTATGGCATATAACGATACTTTAGCAAACCGAATTCGTGAAAGATTGGTCGATCTGCCTGCTGTAGAAGAAAAGCAGATGATGGGTGGACTGGTATTTATGTATAATGGTAAAATGTGTCTGGGTATTATAAAGGATGAAATGATGTGCAGAGTGGATCCTGCCATACATGATGAACTCGTGGAGAAAAACGGGTGCCGTACAATGGACTTTACGAACCGACCGATGATAGGCTATGTCCTTATTGATGAAACCGGAATGAAATCAAAACAGGATTTTGATTATTGGATCGGATTATCGCTCGAATTTAATAAGCATGCAAAAGCTTCTAAAAAAAAGAAAAACAAGAAAAGATTGTCTGAGTGACATTAGTTAGTAAAATTTGACAGCAGCGATGGACTTAACAGGACTGGATATTAACGGTTTAATTTTTCTGATCATAGGCATTGTAGCGGTTGCGGGCGCCTTTCTGAAAAAAGATCGTGATACATTAAAAAATGGTGTTAAAGCAGAAGGTGTTGTTTTTAAAAATGATTCCGGCGCTTCAGTTTCAATCAGTAATAAAACATCGAATCGAACATTTATTTGGATAAGGTTCGTTACGGCAACGGGAGAATGGATTA
>JANPJC010000081.1:0-54589 GCA_031425315.1 Chitinophagales bacterium | reverse complement strand
CGCTTTGGATAAAGTATTACTAAAAACCAAAGAACTAATCAGGAAAAACAGAACAAACCCACGAAAAAAAATTACTAAGAAACCGCCTTCAATGAATTATAAGCATTTATAACCTTAACTAAACGACATTGATTCACGATTCACGATTGACGATTCACGTAAAAAGGAATGTTACCCGCTACGTTGGTTGCGATACTTTACCGTGGAATGTGAAACACGATATCGTACCGGTAACGGGTAACAAACCTGAATGTTGCAGCAATGCCGGGCGGCATCAGTTTTTGAGTTGCTTTTTGTATTGAAATAACATTCTTTCATTTCTCTCCTCATAGTTTGATAGCATGCAATGCGTTTGGATTATCTTTTATTTATTCCTTACCTGAACCATCACGGAAACTTTTCAGCTTTGTAAGTTGTCCTGAAGGATCTGAATGTAACTGTATAAGGTTCTCTTCGTTTTTCAGATGAACGTAATAGTTCATTGCATTATCTTCAAATGTTTCTGTAACGCCAGTTATTTTGGCTTCAGGATATTTTTCATACACTCTTGCCCTGATATGCGCAGGCAAATTTTTGCAGGAATAATAGCGGATGCATTTTTCAACTGTGCCGTCAGGATTGTAAGTGATATGTGTTTTGATCTCATCCTGATCAATAACAGCTTTCACAGTCTTTTCCTCTTGCACCCAAACAACGCCTGTTGCATCCGGAAAAGTTTTTTCGAAATTAATTTTTACCTGATCTTTTTCAAATACAGATCCACCAGGGAAGCCAGGTGAACTGAACAGCAGTGAGGCAATTAATAGTAGTTTCATAATCAATAATTTTAATCCAATTTATATCTACATATATTGATTCACAAGTCAGTTTATATCGGTGGTTTAAGTAGAATTACGTGATTGACATCCGATTTCCCCGAAGCATGATTTAATCTGCCTGAGTTATCAGATTGTATTCTCCATCTCCTTTGTCATTAAGGATTTTTTAACGTTGGAAAAAATCCGATTTACACCAGTGGTAAAGCATTACTGATTTTTTGATTGATTTTTACAGCATGCAATCGCTTTACTTCGGGAAGCAGAGCATAAAACATCCCCATATCCAGGTCTGAGAAAACTATAGGGAGGATATAACCAAAAAACTAAACGATGAAAACTCAGGCAAAATCTCCGCAGGAAGAAACAAGTATTAACGGTAACGGTTACACGAATGACAATGAAGTCACTCTTCACACTTATCGACACTTAGATCAAAGCACCCGAAAAACAATTATAGCGCGGGAAGGTGATGCATACATTCCACTACTGATTGACAGGATTGCACTTTTTACATCTACCAGAAAAACGGTAACAGCAATTGATTTTGATGGCAATAATTATACTATCGATAGTCCCTTGTCTGATATAGAAATGGTCGTGGGAAGCCGCGGGTTTTTCAGGGTGAACAGAAATGTTATTCTGCATTTTGCCGCCATCAAACTTTTTTATATTGTTTCATATGGAAAAATCAAACTAAAACTGATCAATCCAGAATGGTTAAATGAAGAGGTGCATATCAGTCAATATATGGCACCAAAATTCAGAGAGTGGATTTCTGGTATTTAGCGGTTTGTACAGCTATTTTGCTGTATGCATACTCACAATCGCTTTCGGCTTTGAACCTGTTTCTTTTTTCCCGCAGGATAAAAGTAAAGTCATTGTCAGTAAAAATATAGCCATTCTCATTTATTGCCTTTTTAATATTGACCTGCTGATGGTTACTAATGTTGCATACGCTCAGGTTAATTAATGTTAACGAGTCTTCCTGCGACATTTTTGCATTTGTTTATACGCTGTGCTACCAGAAAGGTTACAGTTTAAGTCATTATCCATAAAATACTAAGGCTACCTTAATATAATCTGATTAATAACAGGACAGTACAGGTAAGATGCCCCTGATTTATAGGTAGTTTAGTAATAACCTTACTCAATCCGCTAAGGTTTTAAAACCCAAGCAACACCAATTCATTGCGCCTGGTATTAAATATCACCAGGGCCTCAATGAATTTTAGCTGTTAGGTTAGCCATAAAACTTATATTAGTAAAATAGTTTCAACCGATTGTTTTAGATATTAAAGATTTCACCATGAGGATATGCACTTCAGCGTCAATACTTTTTTTCACTTTTATTATTTTTTCCGGATTACTATTCACAGGTTGCAACAACGGAGACGAAAGTTCTTTGGTCGTGCAGGAATCAAACGATCCTAAGGTTAAAAAATTAAAACTGCTTCCGGGATTTACAGCCCAGCATTTGTTCAGTCCCTCTGAAAATAAAATGGGATCATGGGTGTCTATGGTTTTTGACGATAAAGGGAGAATGATTGTTTCAGATCAATACGGTTCTCTTTATCGTTTAACTATTCCTGCCATCAGCAAGGATACTGTAAAACCAAAAGTGGAGATTGAAAAACTTACTATTGGAAAAGCCGGTACTCCCGCATTGGATTCACTCAGAAATGCAGTAACCATGGGTTACGCTCAGGGACTGCTGTATGCATTCAATAGTTTATATGTAATGGTCAATCATCGTCAAGACTCCGCTTTTCCTACTGGCAGCGGGTTGTATCGATTGCAGGATTCTGATAACGATGATCAGTTTGATCAGATTACCATGATTAAGCTTCTAAACGGAGAAGGCGAACATGGGCCACATAGTATTAAACTTGCCCCCGATGGTCAATCTATTTACCTGATATCCGGTAATCATACTGATTTGCCTGAGTTTGACGTGTATAAATATCCAAAAACCTGGAAAGAAGATAATCTGTTTCCATTGATTAAAGATCCGAACGGACATGCTACAGACCGGATGGCGCCCGGTGGCTGGATAGCCCGTATCAATCCTGAAGGTTCAAAATGGGAATTGATCAGCGCCGGTTATCGTAATGCTTTTGATATTGCCTTTAACGAAGATGGAGAACTTTTTACTTATGATTCGGATATGGAGTGGGATTTTGGAATGCCATGGTACAGGCCAACCCGAATTTGCCACGTTACAAGCGGCAGTGAATACGGATGGCGCACAGGTAACAGTAAATGGTCGCCTTCTTACCCCGATAATTTACCACCGGTACTTAATATTGGACAAGGTTCACCAACTAATCTTGTTAGTGCGCAACAGGCTCGATTCCCTGAGAAATACAGGCGTTCATTGCTGGCATTCGACTGGAGCTTCGGTATAATTTATTCAGTACAATTGAAACCACAGGGAGCATCTTATACTGCAACAGCGGAGGAGTTTATTTCAGGATCACCGTTACCACTAACAGATGGTACCATCGGCCCTGATGGTGCGTTGTATTTCCTAACCGGCGGCCGACGGCTGGAATCAGACCTGTACAGAGTTTATTATGGAGATAATACAGGGGCGAATGATTCTTTGCCAGCAAATTCAGATGCCGAAGCAGCTACTGCCAGAAAAACGCGTAAAGACCTCGAAGCTTTTCAAAATTCAAATGATACTGCTGCTATTTCAACGGCATGGCCTCAATTAAAAAATGAAGACCGTTTTATCCGTTATGCTGCAAGGATGGCGATCGAACATCAGCCTGTTTCATTGTGGCAGGCAAGGGCCCTGGCAGAAAAAGATCCAGTGGCGTTGGTTCAGGCTATGATTGCCCTGGTTCGTAATGGTTCGCCGGCAGTAAAAAAAGATGTTTATAATGCGCTTACTGCTGTTGACTTCAAATCACTAAACGAGGCGCAGCAAATTGATGTGGTGCGTGCAATAGAGCTGACTATTTTGAGATTGGGCCAACCGGATGCGGCTCAGAAAGATGCGGTGATTGCTTATCTCGATGCAGCGTTTCCAGCCAAAACCAATCTGCTCAATCGTTCATTGTCAAACGTGTTGGTTGGCCTGGGTTCACCTGCGGCTGTAGAAAAAACAATAGCGCTGATGGAATCGGCTAAAGATGATACAAGCTATCAAAAAACAGTTTCCAGTTCATCAGATCTGATACTCCGTAATCCGCAATATGGAATTGATATTGCTAATACACTCGCCAAAACGCCACCGGCACAGCAGATTTTCTATGCGACTGTTTTAAGTGAGGCAAAAGCAGGATGGAATCCCTCGTTGCAGGAAAAATATTTTAGTTGGTTCAAAAATGCATTCGGATATAAAGGTGGTAACAGTTATATAGGATTTGTAAACTTTGCACGCAAAACCGCCTTAGCTAAATTGCCTAAGGGCGAGATGACTAAATATGATACATTATCGGGTAGCAAATTATTAAGTGAATCAGGAAGAGGATTGGCTGCTGCGAGCACATGGCCAAAGGGCCCGGGCAGAAATTGGAAACTGGAAGATGCTTTAAAAGTTGCTGAAGCCGATTCAGGTACACGCAATTTCGAAGCAGGTAAAAATCATTTTATTGCCATGCAGTGTGCCTCCTGCCACGCCATGAAAGGTGAAGGTGGAGCAGTTGGTCCTGATCTTTCACAGTTAGGTACAAGATTTTCTAAAAAGGATATCCTCGAATCTATCATAGAACCTAACAAGGTGATCAGCGATCAGTACGCAGCAAAAATATTCACACTAAAAGATGGCAACTCAGTTGTGGGCCGGCTGAAAAATGAAGACAATGACAATTACTTTATTTCTCAAAATCCGTTCGCGCCTGAAACGGTAAGGACTGTGGCCAAGAAGGATGTTGTGAATGTTAAAAGTTCAGAAGTTTCTTTGATGATGCGGGGAATGATTAATCCTTTGAATCCTTCTGAATTGAACGACCTGATGGCTTATTTGATTTCAGGTGCCGATAAAGACCACGAAGCTTACAAACCCAAATCCAAATAATGTTGAACTATTTCTTTTGCAGATAAAATAAAGTATTGTTTGAGCATGGCTGTAGAGGAAAAATTATTCAGGGAAAAGGGTTGGGTTAATAAAATTTCCAACACTGCGCAATGTGGCGGTATTGAGACTTCTATTGTTGACAATGGTGCAGCCAGAGGTACACGCATTGCATGGATCAATACCGGAACCGGATTGCGGTACAAGGTTGTGATCGACAGATGTTTGGATATTGTAGATGCCTTTTTCAATAACCATAGCCTTGCCTGGATCAGTCACGGGGGCATCACCGCACCCCAGCCATTTTCAGATAAAGGAATAGGATGGCTGCGCACTTTCGCCGGCGGGTTGTTAACCACATGCGGACTTTCGCATGTGGGAGGTCCTGAAAGCGGCGAGTACGGCGAAAGAGGACTACATGGTTTAATCAGCAACACTCCTGCAGAACTTATTTCAGTTATTCAACCTGATCCTTCAGGAGGAAACTATAATATGCAAATCAGCGGCATCATGCGTGAATCCATGGTGCTGGGGCAGAAGCTTGAATTAAAAAGAACAATCTCCGGAACGCTAGGTAAAGCTTCGATCATTATTGAGGACGAAGTAACCAACAAAGGAAACCAGAGCGCACCTCATATGCTGCTGTATCATTTTAACTTTGGATGGCCGTTGGTGAATGAAGGAACAGAATTATTCTGGGAAGGGCAATGGAAATCGAGAGAAGGGGAGAAGGCAAAAATTTTCAAAGCAGGAGTTGATTTCAAAAAATGTCTTTCTCCTATTGAAGAGCATAGTGGATTTGGCGAAGAGGCAGTTTTTATAGATGCGGATGAAAGCGCGGATGGATTAGTACACTGTGGACTTTGGAATGCATCATTGGGATTTGCTGTTGGTTTACAATATAAAAAGCAGGATTTCCCTTGTTTAATTAACTGGCAGCATTGGGGCAACAGAGAATATGTGACCGGAATAGAACCTGCCACAAATTTTCCTATTGGCCAGGCAAGGGCAAGAGAAGAAAATTCATTAATTTTTCTTTCACCTGGTGAAACAAGGCAATCCAAAATGGAATTATTTATTTTGACAGATAAGGATGAGATCAATGCTTTTGCCGGCTCATCTATTTAACCGCTCAACAAATTGCTTAAACAGATGGAAAATTTTAAATCTTCAGCGAGTGCTTTAGAACAGGGAAAAGGAATACTACGTTTAGCTCCCGCCTGGGTGCCAAGATCATTTTGTGTACCTGGCCGCAGAATCAAATTACACCCGGACGATTACTACGTTTTGGGCGGCATACGTGGAGGGATAGACGAAAGATGGTTCTCCTCCACAACTCCTGCAAAAAATGGTCCGCTCACCGGCGTCAATGAAGGATTGAGTCCTATTGTTTTTGAAGAAGGAGGAAAAGAAATACAATTCTTATTGCGTGATGCGGTTGCGGAACTGAAGGGAGAATTGATTGGCGACAGGTTATGGAACGAACATCAGTCGTGGCCGATGTATTCAAAATTTTTCGACAACAAGGGTCCATTGCCTCATCATGTGCATCATAACGATGAAAAGGCTGCGCTGATTGGACAGTTAGGTAAACCGGAAGCATATTATTTTCCTCCACAGGTCAACAATCATGGTGGTGACTTTCCGTATACTTTTTTTGGCATCACTCCAGGTACCACCCGCGAACAGATAAGAGAATGTTTGGTGAATTTTACAAAAGGTGATAATAAGTTGACCAACTACTCACAGGCTGCACGATTGCAGCCGGGAACAGGTTGGGATGTACCGCCAGGTTTATTACATGCACCAGGTAGTTTCTGTACCTACGAACCGCAGAAAGCGTCTGACGTTTTTGCAATGTATCAATCACTGGTTAATGACGCGATCGTTCCTGAAGAATTATTGTGGAATGGTACACCCAAAGAAAGCATCGGTGATTTCGATGCGTTACTTGATGTACTTGACTGGGATTTGAATGTCGATCCTAATTTGTTATTCAACAGTTTTATGGCGCCTGTGCCTGTTCATCCATTTGAACAAACTTCTCCTGAAGGATATACAGAAAGCTGGGTATGTTATAAATCTGATGCGTTTGGTGCGAAAGAGTTAACTGTGGCACCCGGCAAAACAGTAACGATCAAAGACAGCGCCGCTTATGGTATGATCATGATGCAGGGGCATGGAAAAATGGGCGTTTGGGAAATAGAAACTCCTGCGTTGATCCGTTATGGCCAGCTGACGCATGATGAATATTTTGTTTCTGAGCAGGCTGCAAAAGAAGGCGTGGTGATCACAAATTATTCATCTACAGATCCTATTGTGATGTTGAAACATTTTGGTCCCGGCAATCCAGATATGGCCGAGGTACTAAAAAAATATTCTAAATAAATTTGATAGTGATTGATTCACCCATTGACTCATTCACACATTCACCTTCTTAAAAATGCTCCATATGAGTACTAATTATTTTCCCCGTATTCACAACGCAATGTGGCCCGGACTTGTTGGTAAGGGCGACGGTTCTGAACCCATTATTTCTTTGGATGATATGCTGAATATGACTGCCGCTGCTGAAGTAGATGGCGTTAAGTTCGACGGCGTGGATTTGTTTCTAACCAGTCCGCATATCGATATTGATAGCAGTGAAGATGATATTAAAAGATTGGCGGAGAAAATCGCAGGCATGGGATTATCTGTAGGAAGTGTTGTAGCGCCTGTATGGCCGCCGGCTGGCGGTGGTTCGGCGATGGGTTCTGAATCCGATCGCAAACAATTTGTAACGCAGATCAGCAAATCGTGCAGAATTACAAAGCAGTTGAATGATCTTGGCATCAGGCCATATGGTGTAATACGTATGGATTCCGCAACGGATCCTGCAACCTGGGCAAAAGATCCTGTAGGCAATACAAAACTGATCGCGCAAACATTTGCTGAGGCATGTGATGTGGCGGCAGACTACGGTGAGAAACTTGCGCTGGAAGGGGAGATCTGCTGGGGCGGCATGCATAGCTGGAGAGCGATGGTGGATACCCTGGAAGCAGTCAACAGACCCAATATTGGATTCCAGGCAGATATGGCACACACGCTCCTTTATTTAATGGGATATAATAGTCCGGCAGACAAATTATTACCCGAAGATTTTGAATGGTCGGATAGAGACGCACTTTCAGAAGGGCTTAGAAAAATAACTGCCGCCTTACGGCCATGGACAATCGATTTTCATGTTGCACAAAACGATGGTACAGTGCATGGCTCCGGTTCTCATGATAAAACCGGACGGCATTGTTTAGCTACCGACCCAAATGGAAAACTTGATGTTGTGCATGATGCAGGATTCTGGCTCCGTGATGAAAAGGGAGAATTGACAAAAGCATTTAACCATATCTGTTGGGATGGTTGTATGTTCCCCAATGCAGTGATGACGCAGCAGCAAACATGGAATGATATTCTTGCAGTAATGATTAAAGTGAGAGATGCGCATGGCTGGAAGTGAGCTGGTTACTGGTTGCTGGTTACTGGTTGCGGGTTAACAGCCAATACAGTTTTACGTTATAGGTTTTACGTTGAACGTTAACAGCCATTACAGAGTTGGTAGAGAGTAGAATTTAGTTAGCCAGGTGCATTGACGATTCACGATTGACGATTCACGATTGACGATTCACGATTGACGATTCACGAAGGAGACGGCTGTTAATTCACTCATTGACTCATTCACATATTCACCTCAAAAAAAGGATATGAAAAAAGAATTAAGGATCGGATTAATAGGGTGCGGCTTTATGGGCCGCACGCATTCGAATGGTTACAACAGAGTCAGTAATTTTTTTCCTGATCTGCAATACAAGCCGGTTTTACAGGCGGTGTGCGCGCGCAATGGCGATAAGGCAAAAGCATTTGCTGAACAATGGGGATATGCTTCTTTCGAAACAGATTGGCGTGCAGTAATAGCACGTACAGATATTGATGCTGTTGATATCTGTACACCGAATAATATGCATGCAGAAATTGCAATCGCCGCGGCGAAAGCAGGGAAAATGGTCCTGACAGAGAAACCTCTTTCTTCCACATTGCATGACGCGGAAAAAATGGTGGAAGCCATTGAGGCTGCCGGCGTAGCAAATACTGTTTGGTATAATTACCGCAGAATTCCTGCTATTACGCTGGCCAAACAAATTATCGATTCAGGCAAACTGGGAAAGATATTTCATTATCGTGCTGATTTTTTGCAGGACTGGACGATCAACCCCGAAGTGCCGCAAGGTGGCGATGGAACCTGGAGATTGGACGTGGAAGCAGCAGGGTCTGGTGTTACTGGTGATTTGCTTGCGCATTGTATTGACACAGCAATGTGGTTAAATGGTGCTATTACAGATGTATCTGCTGTTACTGAAACTTTTGTAAAAGAAAGGGTGCATGCAGCAAGCGGTAAAAAAGAAAAAGTTGGCATTGATGATGCCTGCATTTTTCATTGTCATTTTGCTAATGGATCACTTGGATTATTCGAGTCTACACGATATGCGAGAGGGCATAAAGCAGAGTATACTTTTGAAATCAATGGAGAACATGCCTCCATTCGATGGAACCTGCATGACCTTAACAGACTGGAGTTTTTTGACTATAGCGACGAATCAACAGTAAGGGGATGGAGATCTGTGTTAGTAACCGATGGCGATCAGCCTTATATGAATAAATGGTGGGTTCCGGGTTTGATCATTGGTTACGAACATACATTTATTCACCAGGTGGCGGATTTTCTAAAAAGTCTTGAGGACAAATCACCATGCGCGCCAACTTTCCGCGATGCACTGGCAACACAAAAAGTTTGTGATGCTGTAATTTTATCTGCAAACGAAAGGGTTTGGAAGGATACTGGTGTTTCAGAAAGTATATAATCAGATCAAATACAATTCAATGAAAATATCACGCGTTCACTTCGTTTATTCTTTACCGGTATTGCTGATATCTTTTATCTTATTCTTTTCTTCCTGCGGCACCAGTTCGAAATCAGCAAAAGATTCCACAGGATTCGTTTCCATTTTTGATGGAAAATCTTTGAACGGGTGGAAAGGAAACAGTACTTATTGGAGGGTTGAAAACGGAAATATTGTTGGCGAAATTACTCCTGCAACTTTACTCAAGTCTAACTCATTCCTGGTTTGGCAGGGTGGTGAGCCCGCTGATTTCGAATTGAAATTGGAATGCAGAATTACAAAAGGTGGCAACAGTGGCATTAACTACCGCAGTGTTGTTTATCCTGATGTACCTGATGCACTGAAAGGATACCAGGCAGATATTGATGGTGCGATCAGTTATACCGGTCAGAATTACGAAGAGAGAGGGCGTACCACACTTGCTTATCGCGGGGAAAAGGCAACTATCAATTCCGGACCACTGGAGGGCAATGTAAAAAATAATGCATGGCAATTGCGAAATGTGACGGGTTCATTAGGAACAGCAGATTCATTGAAAACATTGATAAAATATGAAGACTGGAACCAGATTCATCTGGTGATAAAAGGGAATGTACTCAAACATTATGTAAATGGAATTTTGATGAGTGAGGTGAATGACAATGATAATTTGAATGGGAAATCAAAAGGTCTTTTAGGTGTGCAGGTGCATGTGGGGCCACCGATGAAGGTGGAGTATAGGAATATTTTATTGAAGCAGTGAGGAATAGTGAGCAGTGAGCAGGGAACAGCCGGGGGAAGCGACTTATTGTTATTCTTTTACTTCGTACTTCGCATCTTCTCCTTCTTACTTCAAAATTCACTCATTGACTTATTCACTCATTCACTTGTAGTTTCTGGACACAAAGGAACAGCCTTTAATGCGGCAAGAAACTTTTTCATTATTAACATTTATCAATTACAACATCCCATGCGTTACTTTATCATTCTTTCAGGCATGTGGATGATTTTCACAACGCCAGTACTGCAAAACGAATCTCGTGCCTTTTATAGCAACACTGTAAAAGAATTATCATTCAAAAAAACAGTGCTGAATGACGTGTTTATTTCAGAAGGTGTTGCAGTTGCTGACGTCAATAACGACGGGAAAAAAGATGTGCTGGCGGGCGCATGGTGGTTTGAAGCGCCTTCATGGAAAAAGCATGATCTGGCGATACCGGATACTTTTACATATGACAAAGGATACAGCACAACTTTCTTAAATTTTGTTATTGATGTCAATAAGGATGGCTGGATGGATTTGATCAGGATGGATCAGCCCGGTGAAGAAGTGGTTTGGTATGAGAATCCGAAAAATAAGGAAGGTTTCTGGAAGATGAGATTGATCCTGGAAACTGCAGGCAATGAGTCACCAGCATTTGTTGATGTAGATGGAGATGGTCGGAAAGATATTCTTTGTAATGATAATGAGAAGAAGGAAGTGATTTGGTTACAGGCGCCAACGAAAAAGGGAGATACAACATGGAAACGTTTTTTGATCAGCAATGACCCTGAAAACGGAACACATAAATATACACATGGTTTAGGATGGGGGGATATCAATAAAGATGGTCGGAAAGATGTAATCATCAGAACAGGATGGTGGGAAGGTCCTAAGGATGTTAAGAGAGAAAAATGGATATTTCATCCTGCAAATTTGGGCGCCTCATGTGCACAAATTCATGTTCGCGATCTGGATGGTGACGGCGATAATGATGTGATGACTTCTTCGGCGCATGCTTATGGTATCTGGTGGTTTGAACAATCGAAAACTGCGAATGGTGAAGCGATTTGGACTCAGCATCTTATCGACAGTTCTTTTTCTCAAACCCACGCCATTGAAGATATTGATATGAATGGCGACGGTTTTCCCGATTTAGTAACAGGCAAAAGATTTTTCGCTCATAACGGAAAAGATCCGGGAGCATTCGAACCGGCTGTATTGTACTGGTACGAATTTATGCCGGGAAAAACACCGAAATGGATTCCGCATCAGATTGATAATAATTCCGGAGTGGGAATTCATTTCGTTGTCGAAGATATCAATGGCGACAAGTTGAAGGATATCATTGTATCAAACAAAAAAGGGGTTCATGTATTTGAACAGGTAAAGTGAAATAGTATACAAGGCTTTTTTTATTGTGGTTAATTGGGTGGTGAGTTTTTGGACACAGAGGCGCTTCGCTTACACAAAGGAACAAAGGACACCCATGAAGTGCGAAGTATAAAGTATGAGGTAAGAAGTAAACAGCCAATACAGGAGAAGTCGAAGGCTGTTACTTCCCACTTCGAACTTCTAACTTCGCACTTACTTCCCACTTCGCATTTCACCCTTCCCCCTTCAAAAAGACTGTCATCGTTTTTGGGCCATGTGCGCCCAGCACCAACGATTGCTCAATGTCAGCAGTTTTTGAGGGACCGGCAATAAATACTCCAAAACCATAATCAGATTGACCGATTTTTTCATAGGCTTCAAGCATTGTAGGCACAATATTTTTTGCATCGATTACTGCAACAAGATGCTGGCAGATAAAAGGAAAAGCACGTAAGCCCATCTGTTCCTCAGTTACCCACAATGATCCATTTTCTGCCACACCAAAGTGCGCATCAATGATAGCAATATCAACATCATTTAAATCGTGTGGATCTTTGATGGCAGAAAAAATTGTGGCATAATCTTTCCAACTTTCATTTATCGCTAACTTTCGTCCGGCTAATGGAAATTGGTTTTCAAGAATTCCGATCATTTCCGTTGTGCTTTTGACTACATGCGCAAATCCTCCAATCGATGAAAGCACCGCCATAAAATGCTGCAGCCGATCAGCATTGGTTTGAACGTAGTGATCCAATTCAGGGAGTGGAAGTGACGCAGGCTGGTTGAGCCTTACTGCATTTAGTATTTTATCTCGGGCATTCATTTTTTGTTGCCTTTATTATTTTTATACCAATCTCTGAAAGATTCCTCCGGCGCAACAGGCATGTCACGTTGACGATACCAAAGATTAAATTTATTGTTGATCAGGAATTTCATTTTTCTCATCACCCATCTTCCAATTGAACCTGAAAAACGATACCAGGAAGGATTGGAAAGCACGGCAGCCATTAATTGCATGGCTCTCTTTTTTCCAGGCGCTACATAACCATCTTTTACCAATTCCTGCCGCCACGTGTAGAGCTGTTGATGAATATCAATTTTCACCGGGCAAACATTTGTACAACTCCCGCATAGTGTTGACGCAAATGGCAGATCAGCATAATTTTTCATATCGAGGTTAGGTGCCAGTATTGAACCTATAGGTCCGGCAATTGCGGTATGATAACTATGGCCACCGCTTCTTCTGTATACCGGACAGGTATTAAAACAAGCTGCACACCTTATGCATTTCAGAGAGTTTCTAAATGCCTGTCTGCCCAGTTGCCGGCTTCTTCCATTATCTACCACAACAATATGTATTTCCTGACCTGGACCTGGATTGCTGAAATGACTGCTATAAGTTGTGATAGGCTGACCAGTCGCACTTCTTGCCAATAATCTTAAAAAAACACCAAGATGTTTACGATAGGGAATAATTTTTTCAATTCCCATGCACGCAATATGTACATCGGCTAAATGAGCGCCCATGTCTGCGTTGCCTTCATTGGTGCACACCACAAATTCACCGGTTTCTGCAACAGCGAAGTTGACACCTGTAATGGCAATTTTTGCTGTAAGAAATTTCTCCCTTAAATGTTCTCTTGCCGCATGTGTCAATAGAATGGGGTCTGCATTTCCTTCGGGGGTGCCTAAGAATTTATGGAATAATTCGCCAATTTCTTCTTTTTTCCAATGTATACATGGCAATACAATATGGCTGGGCGTTTCTTCTGCAAGTTGTACAATTCTTTCGCCGAGATCAGTATCAATAACTTCAACTCCATTTGTTTCAAGATAGTTATTGAGGTGGCATTCTTCAGTAAGCATTGATTTGCTTTTCACAATTTTTTTTACACCATGCTGCTCCAGAATACTAAGTACGATTTTATTATGTTCAACATCATCAGCAGCCCAGTGTACAATCAAACCATTTTTTTTCGCCTGTTCTTCAAATTCGGCGAGGTATTCACTTAAATTAGATAACACATTATCCTTAATCGCTGATGCAGTTTCCCGCAGCAATTCCCATTCAGGAATCTGATGGACTGCTTTGTCTCTTTTTTGTCTGACCCACCACAATGTTTCATCGTGCCAGTTAACACGTGGTTCATCAATATTAAATTGCTCTGACAGGTCTGCGTGTGTAACCATCTAAAAATAAATATGATGTCATGATCAAATTTTACCTAACTCTTCCCATTGAGGATTTCTGCTATATGCATAACCTTTATCGCTGAATTATTTCTTTTGAGTATTCCTTCCATATGCATCAGGCAACTCATGTCTACACCTGTAATTACTTCTGTTCCGTGTAACAGATGATCGGCTACGCGGTCTTTTCCCATCTTTACGCTCACCGCTTCTTCATTCACGCAAAAAGTTCCACCAAAGCCGCAACATTCATCTGGCCTCGTTAAATTTAATAACTCAATCCCTTTTACCATTTGTAATAATTGCAGTGGCTTTGAAAAAGCAGGTGCAACTTTCTCCGTCATCTGCGAAAGCATTAACCCTCTCAATCCATGGCAACTTTGATGAACAGTAACTTTATGTTCAAAGCGGGCATCAAGGTCTTTTACATTTATAATATCCGTCAAAAACTCTGTTAATTCATAAACAGAATTTCGGATCTTCTCTGCCGCAGTTTCGTTGTCTGCAACATGCAGATGGTCCTTGATATGTAAGGTGCAGCTGCCCGAGGGACAAACGATATAATCGACATGCTTAAAATTCGATACAAACCGTTCGTTACAACCTCTGGCCAAATGTTCAAAACCGGAGTTTGCCATCGGCTGTCCGCAACAGGTTTGATCCATTGGGAATACAACTTCACAATTGAATTTCTCCAGCAGTTGCAATGTATTGATAGCAACCTTGGGATAAAACTGGTCAATATAGCATGGAACAAAAAGGCCGACAACCATTGTACAAGAATCGGGATTTTTTTTAATAAACCGTCCGATCGTTTAAAAGTAAAATTGATGAGCTGCTTTGCTGTCCTGTTGTATCCTATTGCCCTCTCAACAGAAAAAGTGTTGCAGCAGCCTCAAAGATAACAAAGCAATTAATTCGAGTTGTCTATTTTACTGTTACCCAAACATTCATCTGGTTGTAGGGACCTTCCATCACGATCTTATAAAATTGACCGGCAGCTGGTGGAATGGCAAGAATAGTTTGGCCATCTTTTATATTAATTGATTTGAGTAGTTGATAATCATCTTTTCCACCAGTTTTAAATTGATTGGTTTTTGCCACCCATATTTTTGCTTTACCCCTGCCTTCTTCCGGCTTCCATTGCAACATGATTTTGTTATTTTGAATTTTTGCCTGTAAGCCACTGAATGAAAGTTTTCCAATTATCGGAAGCCCATCTGTTTCACGTGTTACATTGAGCTCAGGATTGATATTCATAAATTTGGCTATTGTGGGCATCACGTCAACCATCGCACTATTGCCTGTGATAAATCTTTGATTAAGGCCTTTTGCGTTTGTCAATATCCATCCTGCTTTTTCACGTGCCGATTGCCCGCCGTGATCCTTTCCGGTTTCAACATTCCGCCCGTGATCAGTAGTTACGATCAAAAGCCATTCTTCATTGAAATTTTTCTCGCGATATTGAATCGCTTCCCAAATTTGTTGGATCTGTTGATCAGCATATTCAACAGCTTTAAAAAACTGTGGACTATCGCCAAACATATGTCCCATATCATCAGTGTATTCAAGATAAACCCAACTCAGGTCAGGTGCCTGCTGCCTGATAGATAAAGTCGCTTCAGCTACAACCTTTTCATCAATGCGGTGCATAAAATCACGATTCTTGTCGTGCGGAAATTGAACGGTATCCAATTCGTAACCATCAGCAATAAAATCCATCTTTATTTCACCCGTTTCTTTCAGGCCTTCACCAATTAGTTTGGTGCGGTTATCCAGCCATGAAGAATATACAGCAATCCTTTTTTCAGGATAAGCTGTTTTTAATAATCTGAAAATAGTAGGGTAATTATAATTGGGTGCGGTGATGTCATTGCCCCACACATTATGTTTATTCACCCAGGTGCCCGTCATCACACTATTATATCCTACAGCAGAAATAGTGGGCGTTTCAGTATAGCCACCTTTTTCACCGCCCACAAGCGTTTGAGCCAATCCGCCTGTTTTCGCAATTTCACTGAATGCAGGAAGATTCAGTTTCCTGATTACATCAATAGAGACGCCGTCAATAATTACAAATATTGCTTTCCTGGTTTTATTTTGAGCAGAAACTCCTGAAATAAACATCATCAACAACAACGTACCCCAAATTTTTTTTATCATATCAATATTATTTCAACATTTAAGATGCGGCCAGAAAATAATTGAATCGATTACAGCTTAACTGTTATTTTCAATCTATTAGTCGTAATAAACCGCGGCAATATATTTCTATTTTCCGCTTATTGTTTTCATTCCAATACATTTGACTAAAATTTCATTTATGCGAAAACCTGCCATATTAATGCTGCTGCTGCTGGTGATTTCATTACACTCATTGGTGTCGGCACAACCTGTTGAACAACTGATCAAAATAGTAGTGGCACCGGATCATTCCAGCTGGACATATAAAATCGGGGAACCGGTGAAGTTTTCCATAGCTGTTTTGCAGGACGGCAACCCTGTAAAAAATGCCACTGTTTTGTATGAGATTGGCCCTGAAAAAATGCCACCTGTTAAAAAGGATTCGATCTTGTTGGCAGATGGGAAGATAATTCTTGATGGAGGAACCATGAAAACTGCGGGGTTCATCCGGTGTGCCGTAGTGGCGAAATTCAATGGCAAAGAATACAGAAGGATTGCAACTGCGGGTTTTGATCCGCTTAGCATTCAGCCTACAGTAACTGATCCCGCTGACTTTGATGCATTTTGGTCGAACGCTAAAGATGAATTGGCAAAAGTACCGCTGGGTACCAAAATGACGCTGATGCCGGAAAGGTGTACAGAAAATGTAGACGTATATCATGTTAGTATTCAGAATATTACCGGTGCCATTTATGGCATTTTATGTCTCCCAAAAAAGCCTGGCAAGTATCCGGCTTTGTTGAGGGTACCCGGTGCCGGTGTACGTGGTTATGGAGGAAATATAGCCATGGCAGAGAAAGGAATGATCACACTGGAAATCGGCATTCATGGTATTCCTGTAAATCTTGATCCCTCAGTGTATTCCAGCCTTGGCTCAGCAGCGTTAAGTGGCTATACGAATTACAATCTGGATAACCGCGACAGGTTTTATTTTAAGAAAGTATACCTGGGATGCGTGAGGGCCAATGACTTACTGGTTAGCCTTCCGCAGTACGACGGATCTACTTTGGCTGTTACCGGTGGAAGCCAGGGAGGCGCATTATCCATCGTTACAGCAGCCCTGGATTCGAGAGTGAAATATCTGGCAGCATATTATCCGGCACTTGCTGACGTAACCGGCTACCTGCACGGCCGGGCAGGTGGCTGGCCTCACTATTTTGACAAGAATAATGCGCCGTTTAATAACAAAAAAGATAAAATTGAAACAATATGTTATTATGATGTGGTTAACTTCTCCCGTCGTGTTAATATTCCTGGTATATATTCGTGGGGCTATAACGACGAAGTTTGTCCTCCTACTTCAATGTATGCCTCATACAATGTTATAACAGCCCCAAAAACCATATTCCTTGTCCCGGAAACCGGTCACTGGACTTACCCTGAACAAGGTGAGACACTGAACAATTGGCTTATCGAAAAAATGAATCTGAAACCATCCCGCTAATAACGGGGAAACTTTTTTAGTTAAGGGTTCGTTTTTATTCCAATATTCAATAAAAGTCTGCTTTCATCGGCAGGCTTTTTCTTTTTCCAGATAATTTGTGATACGTAGGCCGGAATAATGATTTTCAGGTAGTTGAAGCCGTAATATTCGGCATTGTTTTAATGTCCGCAGGTATCTTAGCCACTAACCTTTATTTTTGCAGGATTATACTTAACGTAAAACAGCCTTCAGCACAGTGCTGGAACGATTTTCACATATAAAGTATGTTCACCTTTTTTTCAATTACCCATTAATTAATTATGCCTTCAAATGAGGCGGGTCATAAACATCGTTATTCAATACTTCGCCGTATCGGTAAAGTATTGCTATGGGTGATTGGGATATTGATAAGCCTCATAATAGTTGTCGTTCTTCTTATCCAGACTCCATGGGGTCAAAACATCGCCAGAAAGGAGATTCAAAGTTTTCTCGTAAAAAAACTTGATACGAAAGTAGAGATTGGTAAACTGCGTTTCCGGTTTCCCACCTCTGTTGAACTAGGTACAATCTATCTGGAAGATAAAAACAAGGATACCCTTCTTTATGCCGGGTCCCTTAAAGCTGACCTGGATATGTGGAGCCTGCTCCACAGTGATATTAAAGTGAAGGGGGTATATCTAAATCATATCACAGCCAACATTAAACGCAATTTACCGGATACCCAATTTAACTTTCAATTTATAGTTGACGCCTTTGCTTCAAAAGAGCCTTCTGCCGTTCCGGATACGGCCCAATCAAAAATGAGATTTGAAGTAGGAACTGTATTACTCAATGACATTCGGGTGCGCTATGAAGATGTGTTATCCGGTAATATGTTCCGAATGATTTTACAACACGGTGACATTCAGAAGATCGCAGTTGAACCAGGCGCAGGACTATATAGTATTCCTGAAATTTCTATCAGTGGATTGAATGCAAGACTGTACCAGGAAACGCCCCTGAAAATTGATTCTTTATTGAAAGAGGAAATTGTAGATTCAATTGCCACTCCTCTGCAATTGCGCCTCGACAATATCAGCCTGGCTGATATCAACTGGGAATACAAGAATGCCGACACTGAACTCTTCAATACAGTCGAGTTAAGGAAGTTGTTGGTGGAAGTGAAAGATATTAATCTCGACAAACAAAATATTGCGTTGCAAACGCTGCAACTTGACAGTACAGATATCCAGGTGAGGATGGGAGCGAAAACTGGGGCAATTAAGACTGTACAATCTGATACTGCATCGGAAGGTTCTGCCTGGATAGTGTCAGCCAATTTAATTGAATTTAATAACAACAGTATAAAATATGATGATGATAATCAGCCGGCAAAAAAAGCAGGTATGGATTATTCGCATATTGATGCAAGACAGCTCTCATTGAAACTTATTGATTTTATATTTCATCCTGATTCCATTCGGGGAAATCTGGCAAAAGCGAGTTTGACAGAAAAGAGCGGTCTCGTATTAAATGAGTTGAAAGCAGATTTTATTTATGCTGACCAACTCGCATATCTTAGAAATTTCAGGATTGTAACGCCGGGCACTGTTTTGCAAACTGATGTAAGCATTTCTTATCCTTCAATGGAAGCAATGCAAAATGATCCTGAAGTTATTCAACTGGACCTGAATTTAAGTAAGAGTAAAATTCAGGCGAAAGATGTTTTGTTATTTGTTCCTGATCTTAAAAAGCAAAATGCGTTTAAAAATCCTTTGTCAACATTAACAGTAGATGCCAGGTTAAACGGTAGTTTAAAGAAGCTGAATATTCCGCTGTTCAGCGTAAGTGGCTGGAGTGATACAAAGATTAATATCTCCGGTACTGCATCTTCTGTAATGGACCCTGATAAAATGTATCTCGACCTTTCTATCCGGGAGGCACGTACAAACAAAAGAGATCTTGATTTGATGTTGCCTGACGGTACCCTCCCACAAAATATTACACTTCCTTCCCGAATGCGTTTAGGTGGAAAATTCAGGGGCGGCTTAAACCGCATGTTTGCAAAACTTGACCTTTCGACTGATCTTGGAAACGTTTATGTCAACGGAAACTTTAGTGACCTCACCGACAAATACAAAGCCGGATATAATTTTTCTGCAGGTGCCGATGGATTGGATGTGGGAACCATCATTCAAAATGATTCAATGATTGGTTTGCTAACTGCTGCTTTTACAATCTCAGGCAAAGGATATGATCCGCAAACTATGAATGCGGATATTAAAGGCTCAATTCCTGAAGTTGAGTTAAAGGGATATAATTATACTGCTATTGATATTGACGGTTCAATAGCGGAACAGCAGTACAAAACATTGCTCACTGCAAATGATCCTAATATTCGTTTTACCCTGGACGCTTCGGGTGAATTCAAAGAGAAGTTTCCATCATTACTATTAGAACTGAAAGCAGACAGTGTAGTATTTCAACAGCTAAAGTTAACAACCACTCCTTTATTTTACAGAGGAAATATCACAGCAGATTTTGCAACAGTTAATCCTGATAGTTTGATTGGTTCAATGAATATCACTGATACTTATGTGCGTACAGACAGTCTGCGCATTTTTATGGATACGGTAAGTTTAACAGCAGGTTTCAATGACAGTGCCCAGTTTATGAATTTAAAAAGTGGTTTTATGACCAGCAGATTGGAAGGTGAATACAAACTCACGGAAATCGGCGATATTTTCGCGCATGCGGTGAAGCCCTATTTTGATATATCTAAAGACAGTACAGATACCACGAATTTTACACCGTATGATTTTACATGGAACACGGATCTATATGATCATCCTTTATTACACTCTGTTGCGCCGGATCTGAAACGTCTCGATTCGGTTCATTTGATAACCTCATTCAAACATGACGTACCGCCTTCAATCAATTTGCAGGCACCTGCAATTTTGTACGGAACCACCAGTATGAATGGATTAGTGTTAACTACAAAAGAAAGTGGTGATTCCCTTGCCGTCAATATTTCTTTAGATAATCTTACAGCGGGGGCGATAAAATTGTTTGGAACAGATATCGATGCAGCAGTGGCTGATGATAACATTGTAGCAATTGTATCCACACGTGATAGAGGCAATAAAGAACGCTACAGGCTTGGCGCCAAACTTGCCATTCCACAAAATGGAATTTTTGATTTCTCCATGTATCCTGAACAGTTGCTGCTGAATTACGAAACATGGTATATGAATACCGGGAACAGTATCCGTTATTCGGCTGAAGGAATAAATATTGACAGATTTATATTGAGCAGAGGGGGAGAAGAGATGAGTATCAATAGTTTTTCAGATAGTTTCAACGCTCCTATAGAATTGAGTTTCCAGGCGTTTCAGTTGAGAACAATATCTGGTTTTGTTAGTCAGGATTCATCCCTCGTGGATGGCATTTTAACTGGAAGGGTTTTGCTGATGAATCTGTTGAATCAGCCTGTTTTTACCAGTGATCTAAAAATTACGGATGTTGCATTTAATAAAGATACCATTGGAAATATTGCATTAAAGGTGCAGAATCCGAAGAACGGAACTTATGAAGCAGATATTAGGTTAACTGGAAATGACAATGATGTTGCTATCACAGGGGAGTATATGGTTGCGCCAGGACAGGAGGGTACACTTGCATTGAATACTGCCATCAATAAAATAAATCTTGCCTCAATTGAAGGACTGTCTCAGAATATGGTTAGAGATGCAAGCGGATATATTGATGGAAACCTATCAATCAAAGGAACCATTGCAGATCCTGCTGTTGATGGAAAAATAAACTTCAATCAGACCCGCTTCAATTTTGGCATGTTAAACAGTTATTTTAGTGTCAATGATGATGCCATTGAATTTACAAATGATGGCATAAGGTTTAACACATTTGAAGTGGCTGATTCTGCAGGGAATAAAGCAACACTTAATGGTAACGCATTTACTGAAGACTATCGGGATTATAAATTTGATCTTACCCTCACGGCTAACAATTTTAAAGCACTTAATACCACCAGGCTGGATAATGATTTATATTATGGTCAACTCTATTTTAATACAAATCTGCGGGTAAAGGGTACATCCAAAGCGCCGGTTATTGATGGTACTCTGGCCATTAACGAAAATACAAGTCTTACTGTGGTATTGCCGAGTAAAGAACCCGGTGTGGAAGAGCGGCAGGGAATAATTGAGTTTGTGGATATGGACTCTGTCGTAATGGATACGGTTCTTACAGATCTGCCGGATTCACTTAATCATTCAGATATTTCGGGAGTAACTGTATCTGCAAATATTTCAATTGATAAAGAGGCCGAACTTACTCTGGTGGTTGATGAAGGTAATGGTGATTTTTTGCGGATGAAAGGGGAAGGGCAATTGAGCGGAGGCATTGACCCGGGAGGTGAAATCAATCTGTCGGGTTCATACGAAATTGAAGAAGGTACCTATGAGCTCACATTTAATTTCCTGAAGCGAAAATTCTCCATTCAGAAAGGAAGTAAAATCATCTGGAAAGGAGAACCTACAGCAGCTGATGTGGATATCACTGCAGTATATGAAGCGAGAACTTCGCCATTGGATCTCGTTGAAAATCAGCTGGCGGGTGTTGATGCTAATGTGCGAAATACGTATAAGCAGAAATTGCCTTTTGAAGTAAAGCTGATGATGAAGGGTGAATTGCTGCAGCCTGATATTACCTTCGATGTTGCCTTGCCGGAAGAGAAAAACTATACTGCATCAAAGGAAGTGGTAACCACCGTAAATGCTCAACTGGAAGTGATAAGAAGGGAATCTTCAGAAATGAACAAACAGGTTTTCGCTTTGCTATTGCTCAACCGCTTCGTTAGTGAAGATCCTTTTTCTTCCAGCACCAGTACGTCCGCAGAATCAATGGCGAGGTCCAGTGTAAGTAAAATATTTACTGAACAACTGAATTCACTTGCTGCAGATCTGATCAAGGGCGTTGATGTGGATTTTGATGTAGAGTCTTCAGATGATTACACCAGCGGTACCCGGCAAAACCGCACTGATCTGAATGTTGCGTTGTCCAAGAAATTATTGAATGACAGGCTCACCGTTACTGTAGGCAGCAATTTTGAATTGGAAGGCACTCAGAATAATAATCAACAATCTACCAATATTGCAGGCAATATTTCATTGAATTATATGCTGAGCGAAGATGGTCGGTATATGATAAGAGGATATAGAAAAAATTCTTATGAAGGAGTGCTGGAGGGATATATTGTAGAAACGGGAATCGGGTTTATAATAACTGTTGATTACAATCGATTCCGCCAGGTATTCATGAGTAAGAAACAGAAAGATAAAAGACGTGCGCAGCGCAAGATAGATCGCGAGGAGAAAAAGGAGGTGCAGGGAGAACAATGAAGACAAGCTTGCAAATAGGCACATTATCTATTGTGATTATTGTTGGTGTATTAATATCCTGCAATACCACCAAATATGTTCCTGCCAATGATGCATTATACAAGGGTGGTGAAATAAAAATAGAAAGTCCTGAAAATTCCCGCAAGAAAAATAAAAATATAAAAAAGCAACTTGATCCGCTTCTCACACCAAAACCAAACAAAAGAGTTTTAGGTATTCCCTTTAAACTCATTATCTACAATCTGGCCGGAACTCCTAAAAATAAAAATTCACTTCTGGGAAAAATTAAATATAATACTGGTGAAGCGCCTGTATTGTTAAGTCAGTTAAATCTGGAATTTAATCAGGATGTGTTGCGATCAAATCTTGAAAACCATGGTTTTTTTCAAGCTGAGGTTATCGCGGACACTATTGTTAAAAACAAAAAGGCTACTGCACGATATGTTGTTAAAACCGGGGATCAATATACTATTCGGTCAGTTCAATTTGATAGCGGGCTGACTGTACTTACAAAAGCAATAAAAAATTCGTCGAAAAGAAGTTTTCTGAAGCCCGGAGACCATTTCAATTTTGATGTTATTAAAGCAGAGCGGGAGAGGATTGATGCCGAATTGAAAGACAGTGGTTTTTTTTATTTTAATCCAGATTTTATGCTGATTAAAGTAGATTCAACAATTGGTAAAAATGAAGTGAATCTTTATGTAAAAGTGAAGCCGGAAACGCCTTCAAAAAGCAGAAAAAGATACACCATTAGTGAAGTGTTGATTTTAACTAATTATTCTCTGCGCACCGTTCAGGATAGCTCCGCTCAAAATGCTGTTTTACACGACGGATTAAGAATTTCGGACCGGAGAAATTTGTTTAAACCTAAAATGTTTGACAAACTTATTTTATTCAGACCTGGTGATGCTTACAACAGATCTCAACAGAATCTTACGATTAACAGGTTGATTACAATGGGACTGTTTAAGTTTGTGAATAACAGATTTGAAGATTCGGGACCTGCAGATTCATCTCAATTAAAATCGACCTATTACCTTACACCTTTTCCCAAAAAATCAATCCGGTTAGAATTAGGAGGCAATACGAAGTCTAATAATCTGATTGGTTCGCAACTTACGCTGAGTTGGAGGAATCGTAATGCATTCAGGGGTGGGGAGCTATTAACGATGCGGGCATTGGGTGGCTTTGAATTGCAATATAGTGGCCAGTTTAAAGGTTACAACACCTACAGGGGAGGATTTGAGACAGAGTTGAGTCTGCCGAGGTTCGTTCTACCCTTTGTCAACTTAAATACCAAAAGTGGTTTTGTACCAAAAACAAATATCCTGCTTGCGTATGATATACTCAATAAGCAGAAATTATATACAATGAATTCTTTCAGGGCTGCCTATGGTTATGTGTGGAAGGAATCTTTATCCAAAGAGCATCAGCTTAATATAGTAAGTATCAATTTCGTTCAGCCTATTGCGATCACTCAGGAATTTATAGATAGTGCTGCAAGTAATCCAACATTACAGAAGGCAGTTGAGAAGCAATTTATTTTAGGCTCTACATATAATTTCACATACGATCCATTTGTGGGTAAAATGAAACGCCATGGAATCTACTATAATTTCAATATTGATTTGTCTGGAAATATCCCGGGTTTGATATCAGGTGCGGATGCAAAAGAAGGGAAAGTGTCAACCATTTTTAATGCAGCATATTCGCAGTATGTAAAAATGCAGCATGATGTACGCTACTATCATACAATCGGAAGCAATAGTCTATGGGCAAACAGATTAATTGTAGGTTTCGGATTGCCTTATGGGAACTCTACAGCAATGCCTTTTATTAAACAATTTTTCGTGGGCGGCAACAATAGTTTACGCGCATTCAGAAGTCGTTCTGTTGGTCCTGGAACATATCAGGCGCCGGATGCAGGAACAACTAGTTTTTATGCTGAGCAATCCGGTGATATTAAACTTGAGGCAAATACAGAGCTCAGAGCTAAACTGTTCAGCGTTGTACATGGAGCACTATTTGTTGATGCCGGCAATATATGGTTGCTCAATGAAGACAGCTTAAAACCGGGAGCAAAATTCACCAACAAGTTCTTTAGTGAAGTGGCTGTTGGCGCAGGGGTGGGCCTTCGCATAGATGTGTCGTTTATTGTCGTAAGATTCGATGTTGCTTTCCCATTACGTAAACCTTTCTTACCCGCCGGTGAAAGATGGGTATTTGACCAGATTAAATTCGGTGACCCTGCATGGCGTAAACAAAATATTATTTACAATCTTGCGATAGGATATCCATTTTAATCAATACGACATTACAGTACAGGCTTTAGTTTCCTGTTCTGTTTTCACCTGGAAGGCATCCATACCTGGTATGAAGCGCCTGCTTCCCGATTGCCTATAGCATAAAATGGAATGGCGGTGAATTTTATCTTATTTCCTGATGCATCTGTAGCTGGACCGGTAATGACATTCACACCATTAAGCAGGTTGGGTTGATATACAATTGAAAGCGGAGCTGATTTATTGATTCTGTAATTTTTTAATCCGGGATTATCAATTGTTTCAAAGCTGTATACTACCGGACCTGAAGCAATTGCCAGTTTACCTTTTACATTTCGTACAGAATCATGTGCCGAAATAAATCTTGGCTGCATAGGAAGTGCCAATTCGATAACGTCTCCCTTTGTCCATTTTCTATTGATTACTGCATAACCGTTTTCAATTGCCAGTGGTGTGGATTTGCCATTTAGTTTTAAAATAATTGTACCGGTTACTTTCGAATGATAAAGATCAAAAGGATTTTCCTTTTCTTGCGCCCATCCCGGTATGCGGATACGAACGGCAACCGGCTTTGCTGTGGATGAATTGATATCTAATTTTATATTGCCTTTCCAGGGATAACCGGTTGATTGTTTTACTGAAAAAACTTCATTTTTGAATTTGACATTCACTTCACTGCCGATAAAGAGATTAACAAAAAAATTATTTTCGTTTGTTCCATAAATGTATTGCGGTAGTGATCCTGTAATTTTCAATATCATGGGTGGACAACATGGACAGTCGTGCCAGTTCCATCGTTTATTCCCATTGCCGGTTAAAGGATTTTCATAAAAGTAATGATCACCGCTAAGTGATATCCCTGAAAGCATATTGTTATAAATCACACGTTCAAATTCATCCATATATTTTCCATCTGCTTTGAGCTCATTCATTTGTTCACTGAAAAATCCTGCACTTATCGCAGCGCATGTTTCAAGGTATGCAGACTCGGGAAGAAAATAATCTGCTCCAAATCGTTCGCCTTGTGATATCGCGCCTTCGCCTCCTGTTATAAACATCCGCTTTCCAATCATATTATCCCAGTAATGGTTGGCTGTATTTTTGTATCGCTCATCATTAGTTTCCATGGCCACAGCGGTTACACCAACTGCCAATAAAGTTGCTCTTACTGCATGGCCTTCGATGGTTTGTTGTTCAAAAACAGGCATATGATCCTGATTATATGATTCGTCGCTTTTCCGGGCGTGCCTCCCATCTTTTTCCCCGTAATTACCTCGCTGTTCAATCCAGAATTTTACCATTGATAAATATCCATCGGCATTTACAGGTACAGTCATTTTGTTTTTTAAATCGGGCTCTCTTTTGAATAGCTGATACAATTTTAATAATGCTTCTTCCGGGCCGCCATGACCCGGAACAACATTATATTTTGGATAAGCGCCCATTTGAGTGCAAATGAAATTGCTTAGCTTGACAGCCACATTCAACAGTTTCGTTTTGCCGGTAGTTTTATAATAATGCACTGCAGCTTCCATCAGCATGCCTGCATTATAAACATCATGTTGCCATTTATCATCTCCTCCATTGGTGCCCCAGCGTTGGTCAGGTTTCATTTGTGTCGTATAGGTGTTCAGGTAGCCATCAGGGTCAGCATCCTGTGCTGCGGCAATACGATCGATATAAGCATCAATTTTTGTTTCTAATGCAGCATCGGGATATTCTGCCAGCAGGTCAGCAGCACCTCTTATCGTTTCATACACAAGTCCATCGTACCATGGGGGGCCATCATTTCCCTGTGGATTCTTTTTGCCTTGTGCAACGTAATCGAAATTCGAAAAAGCATTTCTCGTGCGTCCCCATTTTTCTTTTTCAGCGATAATATCTGGTCTGTCAGGTACATATTTGCCTTCCAGCTTATCGAAAACATCATAAACTGTTTTACTTTTCCATATATTATATTTCGGCGACCAGAAGTCGTCGGTGATTTTGACCTCCTCAAAACTAAGCGGATAAATTTTCTGTGATGTTGTGTTGGTTTTTTGAGCAAAATTCTGGATAGGCATCAATGCAACAAATGCAATGAACGAAAATGCCTTAGAGGTATTCATGGCTTTGGGTTAAATCAATAATCGTTGAGTGACACAAAAAATGAGATTGCAAACTTAATCTTATGAAATCATGGGTCTATCTGAAAATGTGTCAAAATCCAGCTTATATAGCGGGAATAATCAGTATAAACCTGTAATTGGAAAAATTGCTTTTTACAATCGTTCTATCAAGTTATGCAAATAAAGGTGAACTTGTATATACCGGCAGAAGTGATCGATAAATTATTAGATCCAATTTAGTACTTAATACGTCATACTTCGCAGCTCGCACTTCACACTTCCCACTTGTTTCACATTCCTACCGTTTCCTTAACCCCCGTGAAAATGGTAAACCATATCAAATGGAAAAATGATTTATTAGGATCGCGTTGAAAAACCGGACTGGCAGTTCGCGTCTTTCCCCTGGAAGGATTGCTATTTTTAAGAACGATGTTCGATATAAAACTTACCAGTTTTCTTTTTTCAATTTTATCTTCTGCACTGTCTCTTCTTAATAAAGTCATTTTCAGGTCATCATATAAAAACACAACCGTGCCTGACCCTTTATAATCTGTGAAACCAAGATTGAATCTTAATCCATTTACTTTTGCCCTTTCTACTTTTGCAAGACCTAATGGTTCGAGTATATCGTTCAGCTTAACCGCGTTAAAACCTGTTGCATTTCCTTTTAAAGTAAATCGTCCGTTAGGATCTCCCAGCCGAAGATTGAAATCCGCATCAATTGAAGTTAATCCCATGAACTTTGTGCGGGCTTTTATTTTGAGGTGATTGTCTTTATCTAATTGCTCTTTTATATTTGTAATATTTGATGCATCGATACTACTGTTTAAAAATAATATCGTTCCTTTATCATCTGATTTTGGATTTTTTTGTTTGAGTTCAATATCAGCCGGACCTGCTACCAGGCGGCCAATTGCCAATGGGAAAGGCACTTTCATAATCGCCTGATGAGGGAAAGTACCCACCCGGTTTTTTTTATCGCGTGGATACGAAAGGTCACGGAATATTTTTAAACTGACTGATCCAAGCCGCAACTCCTCTGCCTGTAAGGATCCATTCTGAAGTTGTTCGAGGTTGACACCATTTATTCTAATATCGTTACTGCGAATATTAAACCTGTCTTTTTGCGTTTTTACAAATTTTGCATAGCCAGATTCACTCATTAATGGTATGACATTAAAAGATTTAAAGTGAAATGAATTTCCCTCGCTGTTAAAATCAAGACTATCGGCTTCGAATCTATAGGTATTGTCTTTTGTTGATAAGCTAAAACTATCAGCAATCAGATGCGCGCGTTTGGAAAAGAAAAATCTGCTGTTGTCTTCGCTATTTGCACTATCTATCAATATGTCATTTAATGTAATCGATAGATTTTTACTATTCGCTATTTCCCTGTTTTCATCATAATCCATGAATTTCATATTGGCAGATGTTACCATTACAGTATCTACACTGATGAGGTTAAGGTCTCCCAGCAATTGTTCATAAATAGCTTTCTGTTCTTTTTTGGGTAATGAGTCTTTGGTGGCTTTTGAAAAATAGAAAATGATCTCAGGTGAACTGATTTCAAGACGACGACCTTCAATCTTTTTATTAATCATTGCTTTTGGTGTCTTTACACCCCGTATGATCAATTCCGGAATAGTAATTTTTACTATCATCGGAGGGTTATCCCCGGCTGTTATCATTTGTTGATATCTTGTAGAATCAGGTAGAATGCGGAGATTGGTAAGTTTAAGATTACCATCGACTTCATCCAGATCAAGTTTATCATACCTCATTCGGTATAAACCATCACTTTTGGCAAATATGTGCTCCGTACTTTCAGATTTAATTAAACCATACTTAAAGTTATTCCACCAAAGCAGGCCTCCAGCAACAATTACAGCAAGTACAATGAATACAACTATGAAGGGATGAATACGGGATTTTCCAGCCATGAAGGTTAAGATGTGTTAAAATTTCTTTAATGCAATCCAATTAAAAACCTGGTGAGTATGTTGACAGCATAGCCAAAATTAAGGCCAATTGTATTATGGGAACCTGTTTCAAATGACATGCCATGCAGTGGCACTGCTTACCCTGCGCTACTGTGTAAGTATTTCCCCTTCACGGGTAATTTTCCTGCTCTTAAGTTTGCCTTTTATCCGCTTATTCATCCTGTTATGTCATCAAATGGAGAGTTAGCATAATTGTACTTCAGCAATACATCGCAATGGAATTACATTGCAGGTAAGTTTTCTCATGTACTTGGATTTTAGTACATAAAAAGCGGGTGGTTTCTACTACCGGCTTTTTTTTATTTTAAATTCGTAAGATCATGAAGCGATTATACCGACTGCTGTTATTTCTTACATTACCTGTACTTATTGTAACGGGATTCTCGAATATGCCTGATTTTAATCCCTTTTTCAATCCACCAGGTGAATCGGCTTTGGTTTTCGGAGCCGGTGAGGTTTCCAATGGTTTCGGCAACCGGGATATGGCAATTTCCCCTGCGGGTGATGAAATATTTTTCACTATGCAACAGGGAGAAAATTTATCAGCTATCCTGCACGCTCAGAAAAAGGGAGCAGTTTGGACCAGTCCCCAGGTAGCCTCCTTCTCTGGAAAGTTCAGTGACCTCGAGCCCGCTTTTTCACCCGATGGTAAACGCCTTTATTTTGTATCCCGCAGACCGGTAAAAGAGGAAGAGAAAAAAGATTATGATATCTGGTTTGTTACGCGAAAAGACAATGGCTGGTCAATGCCTGAAAGATTGCCGGCACCGGTCAATAGCAACGAAAACGAATTTTATCCTTCTATTACAAGAACCGGGGATATTTACTTCACGCTGGATGTAGGTGCAGCCAAAGAAGATATTGTTGTTTGCAGGAAAAAATCGGAAGGAACATATGCTGCTCCTGTAAGTTTGCCGGCAGGCATCAATACTGACGGTTATGAATTTAATGCATTTGTTGATCCCGATGAAGAAATGATTTTATTTACTGGCCATAACAGGCCGGGAGGATTTGGGAATGGAGATATATTTATTTCCCGAAAAGGTATAAAAAATGACTGGATGCCTGCAGTAAATGCCGGGGCAGCGATTAATTCATCAAAGCTTGATTACTGCCCTTTTATTTCGCCGGATAAAAAGTATTTGTTCTTTACAAGTAACCGTTCTGCTATTCGTCAGCCGTTTAAGCAATCTATGGAAATTAATGAACTGAAATCGATGTTGCAGCTCGCGGGTAATGGACTGGATGATATCTACTGGATCAGTCTTTCTGCGATTCGCGATTCGATGGCGGCTAAATAACATTATCTTCATTCAGGCTGACTTTGCTTTATATTCAGCACTTCATAGTGATAATATTTTTTATATGCGAACCTCTTTTCTTTTACGACTGAATACTTTGCTATTAATGGTGTCTTTTATATGGATCAATATAAACTGCTCTCAGGCTCAGCAAAAATCATGGACATTTAAATCAGAAAAGATTAATATTAGAGCGGAGGTAGTGGCTGAAGGAATCACTGTACCGTTTGGTATGGCTTTATTACCAGATGGCAGATTACTTGTTACTGACAGATCTGATGGAAAGATAATAATGGTTGATCCGGCAACAGGATCTAAAAGTTTAATTAAAAATGTTCCGAAGGTGCACGGAAAAGATCAGGCAGGAATGATGGATATCATTCTTCATCCTGCTTATGCAGAAAATGGCTGGATTTATTTTTCTTATTCGGGAATCACAGATGGTGGCAACACAACAATGGTGGAACGCGCGAAATTGAATGGTAATGCATTAACCGACCGCGCGGTATTGTTTACAAGTGCTCCTGTGTATAGAAATGGTGCGCATTACGGTTCAAGGCTCGCCATAAAAGACGGTTACCTTTTCATTACTGTTGGTGAAAGATATAGTTTGAAAGATTCTGCACAACTGCTGGGAAATACTTTAGGAAAAATTATCAGGATTCATGACGATGGAAGAATTCCTGCTGATAATCCTTTTGTAAATCGTGCAGGTGCAAGAGCGGATATTTGGTCATATGGACATCGTAATCCACAAGGGCTTACATTTCATCCGCAGACCGGCGAATTGTGGGAAGCGGAGCATGGTCCGCAGGGCGGAGATGAAATTAACCTGGTTATGCCGGGAAAAAATTATGGCTGGCCCGTGATTACATATGGAATTGATTATAGCGGAATGCCGATAGGCGATGGCATTTCAAAAAAAGAAGGTTTGGAGCAACCTGTACACTATTACAAACCTTCGATAGCCACAAGTGGATTAATTTTTTATTCCGGTGATGTATTCAACGAATGGAAAGGAAATCTTTTTGTAGGAGGAATGGCACTTACACATTTAAACAGGCTTGAGATGAAAGATGGTAAGGTTATACATGAAGAGCGGTTGTTTAAAGAGATGGGATGGAGAGTCAGGAGTATAACTCAGGGCCCCGACGGGCTGATTTATATCGGTGTGGATGGTGGTATGGTGATCAAAATATCTCTTGAAAAATAGAGTTGTGGGCAAAAATATATGACATGCGAACGACAATATTAATTCTTACTCTTGCCGGTTTGCTATATTCCTGCAACAACACTAATCGTGGCGACAAAGAATTTGAAGAACAAGCATATACCAACATTCAGTTGCTCGACACTAAGACTTTACAGTTTTTACAAAGTTGGGATTATAGTCAAAGAGGTAAAACTACATTTTGGAGCAAGCTTTCAGGTGACAGCTCTATTTATAACTGCTCATTTTTCCCTTCGGTCGACACACCTAAAATAACTATCAATGGGCCTGACAATTTTTTTAAAGATTTTAAAAGCAATTTCAAGGCTGACACAGCTTTTCACCAAATGCAATTCACTAAAATTGGCGACACAACCTTACTATTAATTGGGACAGACAATTATGGACAAGATATTTTGTTAGCCAGTAATCTTTCGTTGTTGAAAATATTTCCAGAGGAAAATCCATTTGACACTTTAAGTAAGTTGACAGAGTTAAAAAACAAGCTCAATGTAATTGGCATCAGCCATAGCAATAAATTAGGAAGCTTCATACAATTTTATTTCCCAAGCGGACAACACATCTTAACTTATTTGCCAGACACTTTACTTAACTCAAACAATCTTAATAAATTTTGGAAGACCGAGTTTTTAAAAGGTAAAACATTAAAGCCTGATTGGAACTTTAGGAGACTCGAAAACCCAATTGATGGTGGTTAAACGTTCCATGTTTATAACATTTGCTGCTATACCCGCATCTTTCTCACTCAGCAAATTGTATTAATTCACACATTGACCCATTCACCCATTCACTTTTAGTATAACATCCTTATTTTTATAGCATGCGTTTATTTCCAGATTTTGTAATCGGCATGAGGTGGCTTTCAGTTGTACTATTCTTTTTTTTCCTGTACGCCTGTAACGAATCCAAACCGGCGAAAAGATTATCTGGTAATCCGATCGCAAAAGGATGGTATGCAGATCCGGAAGCACTGATGGTTAAAGACCGGCTTTGGGTATTCCCAACTTTTTCTGCAGCTTATAAAGATCAGATTTTCATGGATGCATTTTCAACTGACAACCTGGTTGACTGGCAGAAACACGAACGGATTATCGATACAACAGCTGTCGCGTGGGCAAAGATGGCTATGTGGGCACCGTGTATGGTAGAAAAGGATGGAAAATATTACTTGTTTTTTGCTGCTAACGACATTCAAACGGCTGAAAGGATGGGCGATACACTAAAGTATAAGGATGATCACAATGGAGGTATTGGTGTGGCGGTTGCTGATAAACCAGAAGGTCCGTATAAAGATTTGTTGGGTAAACCACTGATCAATGAATTTTATAACAAGGCACAACCAATTGATCAGTTTGTATTCAGGGATAAAGATGGACAATACTATATCATTTATGGAGGATGGGGGCATTGTAATATTGCAAAATTAAAGAGTGATTTTACCGGTATTATTCCTTTTGATGAAAAAAATATCGTCAAAGAAATTACACCAAAAGGATATGTGGAAGGACCCTTTATGTTTCTGCGGAATAATAAATATTACCTGATGTGGTCGGAAGGCAATTGGACAGATGAATCTTACATGGTTGCCTATGCTGTTGCCGACTCTCCATTTGGGCCATTTGAAAATTCATCTACAATATTAAAAACCGATACCACCGTTGCGACTGGTGCGGGGCATCATTCAGTGTTTAATGTTGCTGGAACAGACGACTGGTATATCGTTTATCACAGAAGGCCCGTACCTAACCAAGGACGTGATCATCGTGTGATATGCATTGACAGAATGTATTTCAATGAAGATGGTACTATCAAAGGTGTAAAAATTTCATTTGAAGGTGTTGAGGAACGTTCTCTTACAAAATAGAAACTAATGTGTTGTCATTAGTAATTAACGCTTTTTAAATCATCGGTTATGTTTGCCAAAAAAATTATTTGCTTTTCTCCGTCAAAAATCAGGATAATAATTGTACTGATGACCTTTAATTTTGCGGTCTCGTCTTTTGCGCAAAATGAAAAGATTGGTGAATTCGGTGCCGCTGCAGATATTGGCAAACCCGCTATTGCCGGCAGTTCACATTATGATGTAGCCACTCAGTCGTATACTATGAAAGGAGCGGGATATAACATCTGGTTCAATCGCGATGAATTTCAATATTTATATAACCGCATAGGAGGAGATTTTTTACTCACGGCTGATTTTGAATTTGTAAGTGGACAAGGTGGTGACCCACATCGTAAATTTGGATGGATGTTACGGGAATCGCTTGATGAGGCTGGCGCTCATGTAAGTGCCGTTGCACATGGCGATGGATTAACGGTTATGCAATGGCGCAAGCTTCGCGGTGCCTATATGCGTGACCCTGAGGATGAAATATTTTTTTCGAAAAAATCCATTCCCCGAACTATTCAACTGGAGCGGATCGGAAAAATAATTACGATGCGGGTGGCCAATGTTGGTGAGCCGTTGCAAGTAGTGGGAACGTATGAAATGGAAAATATCAGCGATACCGTTTTTGCCGGTTTATATGTGTGCTCCCACAATCCCGGGAAAGCTGAAGAGGCAAGGATATGGAATGTTAGAATGGATAAACCTGTACCAGGAATTTATAATGCCTACCGACAGGGATGGACGGGTTCGCGTTTGGAAATTCTTGACCTTGCATCACTTGCCCGCAAAGTTATCCATTCTTCAGATGGCAGGTTTGAGGCGCCGAACTGGATGCCTGATGGTAAGAAAATATTATTTAATCAGACGGGTTCTATATTCACCATTCCGGTTGAAGGAGGGACACCTGAAAAATTAAATACAGGAGATGTGTCTGGTAACAATAACGATCATGGTATTTCATTCGATGGGAAAATGTTAGCTATCAGCAGTAACATACAGGGATTACCTGGCGGAGGATCGACAATTTATGTACTTCCATTAACTGGCGGAACACCCCGACAGGTCACTCAGTATACGCCTTCTTACTGGCACGGCTGGGTGCCTGGTGGTAAAGAAGTTTTGTTTGTTGGACAGCGTAATAAGAGTACTGTATACAATATTTTTAAAGTAAATATCAATGATGGAAAGGAGACTGCCATCACCACGAATACCATCGGACATGTTGATGGTCCTGAATATTCTCCTGATGGCAAATACATTTATTATAATGGAAATTCATCAGGTACTATGCAACTCTGGCGGATGAAACCTGACGGAAGTGGAAAAGAGCAATTAACTTACGATGAGTATCAAAACTGGTTCCCGCATATTTCACCTGATGGTAAATGGATAGCATTTATCTCATTTCCTGTGGAAGTCGCGTCTGATGACCATCCACCCGCAAAAAAAGTTATGCTGCGAATGATGCCGGTTCAGGGAGGCGCGCCTCGGGTAATAGCGCACCTATATGGCGGACAGGGAACTTTAAACGTAAATTCATGGTCGCCTGACAGTAAAAAGCTGGCGTTTGTAAGTAATAACGAGTTAAAACTGAAGTAATAAAAAAGTACTTAATGTTTTAGAGGTGATAACGCAAAGAGAAATAACTGTTTATTTTTTATGAGTTTGACCATTCATGTTATGCCGGATTTTTTGCAATAACTGAATTCCTTTATTTCGTAGAGGTCTGGCAATAGCCTTTGCTAATCCTAAATTCATTGCTACCGTCAATGCCTTACTGGCCAGGGATGTAGCCGGACTACTAATTAATCTTTTGGTAACAAGTGCAGCACCGATTCCAAGTCCTGCTTTCAAAATTTTTCCTCCCAACTCACTATTCCCTGTCATTTGTGAAAATGCATTTTTCGCCAGGTTTACAGGTCTCAGGTTTTCTTTTGTAGTTTGATACTGTTCAATAAGCACTTCCTTCGAAGTGGTTACTTTCATTTCCTGCAATCGGATTGCTTCATGAAGTTCTTTTCTATTCGTGACTGCCATCGTTTAATTTTTTAGAAAATTCTTTATCATGTAATTACTCAATGGTTCTTTCAACCACTTATCGCGGAAAGCATAGAAAACTAATCCAACAAGAAGGTAAAATCCTGCCATGATAAAAAAGCCATAATAGTTTTTACCGAGCTCATCACCAATCCAGAGTGCTGCACCAATATTCAGCAGGGTAACAAAGAAGATTATCAGCGTACTTAAAATCATTTTAGAAGAAAATCCAGAAACAATATCAGTGGATTTATCAACTGCCTGCAATTTGATTAACTCAACTCTATTTTCAATATAGTCAGTTGTTTTTTCAAAAAGTGCATCAAAATTTAACTCTTTATCCATGATAATATAATATTTAAAGTTCCAGCAAAAATATTTTATACGTAGTGCGGGTGCACTACGTATAAATTTATTCGATCATTTTTCAGATTCAAAACAGAGTTACTAAGACAATCCCCTGTTCAATTCCGATTTCATGTTGTAGGCTTTTTCTTTTCCTTTTTCTACCAGGTTTTCAGCTTCGTCGCTTACTTCGTCCATTTTTTCAGAAATGCCATCAACAAAATCATTAAATTTTGCTTTGAGCGAATCTGCAAGATCTTCTCCCTTCTGAGAAATTTTCTTTCTTGTTTCAGATCCTTTGTCAGGAGCAAATAAAATTCCCAGTGCGGTTCCGATAGCAGCTCCTATTAATAAACCTGATAATAATTTTCCATTACTCATAGTTGTAAGTTTTAATGATGAATACCTAAGGTAAAGATAAAACAATGCCATCACCTCCGGAATGGAAAAACTATGTCGGGATCATGACTTTTATCAGCTAAATGCCCTCACACCGGCCTTTTAGCAACTTTTAACAGTTATGAATTAACAGGTACTTTGCGTAAAAAATACCCCATGTTGTGGAAGACAAAAATGAGGGATGGTTACATTCTGCTGATCGTTCACCTGACCTTTACCTTCAAATCAACACTTTTCAGCTGGCACGATTCTGTATCCTGAATATAGTCTCAGGTAATTAGTTCGATTTGGTTTATATAAGGTGGTTGGTTTTAGAAGATCAGGCTGGACTCTAGCCTGATCTTTCTTTATACACTTCTCAATGATTGCTATGGATCTGGCATCAGGCCATTCTTAAGAGCGTTTAAAAACAGAATTCCATTTAACTTTTCTGCACTCAATCAAAATTAACAGACTACATAGTGATTGTTGGCGGCGGCATCTCCAGCGCTTTATGCAACGGGCATTTTACAAAAAAAGGGCTGGATTGTATTGTAATCAATAAACGACTCATTGGAGCAGAAAGAGCTGGCGATGGTGCAGATGAGCGCCAATTCGATATAGCAGTCCCTTTTTTGTGATAACACTAATGCCTGGCCGGTAACAGGTAGAAAGGGGGTATCATTATCTATTTTCTTTATAAATTAACTGAAGTTGAAATTGCGATTGAAATAGGTTATGCTGACTTGCTGTCCCGATCCCATATCTATCTTTCTTCTTATAAGACAGATCTTCCATTTTCCAGAGGAGATTTTCTTTACAAAAAATCTTCAGGATTTGACATTCATGGCTGGAGCAATGATCTCAAAAGGAAATTTGGTATCTCGCGTGCGATAGCAATTTATAACCGAATGGTGGAAGAGTAAACGTTTTTTGGATTTACAACCCCGCTTTTGCTGTAGGCGATTTGTGACGGTTTACGTGTATACAACGTACTTGTGCAGATATTCATACGAATACAGTGAACGGGGTGGTTTTGATTACTGATAATGGCGCAGTATTTAATGCTGATTATGCCATTTATGCAACTGCATTTGAATCAATGTGGCAGATTCATGGATAAATTGTTGACTTGAAATCAACTTACATGGTGATGACCTAAAGCGTCGTGGCACCCTGTGATATCTGACCGGAAAATGTAACCATTGTGTTAACTGAGGGGTCTCTCCGCGCTTGCTGTTTTCCTTTTTGTTTTATACCCTATTTTGCTGATGCGTTTGTAAATTTCACCTTCCCCGGGTTTCGTAATTTCATCACCCAACAGCATTCCCCATGGTTTAAGATGATCCACTCTGTCAAAAATTGTTTTAAGTATAGCTATGGATGGAATGGATAAGAACATACCTGGAATTCCCGCCAAAGAGCCACCAATCAACACGCCTAAAATTGATATCAAAGCATTTATTTTTACTTTTGAACTTACTATTTTAGGCATCAGAATATTATTGTCAATAAATTGAACGACAACAAGGATAGCTCCCACCCATAATACATCTGATATTTCAGTTGATGAAGTGAGTGTTATCATCATACAGATTAGAGACGCTATAAGCATTCCGATATAAGGGATCAGGTTTAAAATGGCTGCAATTATTCCGAGAAAGATGGCGTACTTGATGCCCAGAATTAAGAACCCCGCAGAATTTATTGTTGCAACGATTGCCGTTTCAATCATTAACCCGGTCATATAACTGAGTACAATATTTTTAGATTCCTTTAAAACATCGGCTACCTTATCTTCATGTTTGTTATCGAAAACCTCTATCAGGAATTTCCTGATCATATTTCTATAGTATAAAATCAGGAAGCTGTAAACAGGTAGTAATACCACAACTGCCAGAGTGTGTGTAACCGAAGCAAATGTTTGTCCTACTATACCAGTCCCGGAATCTTTCATCTGTTCTCTGGCATCCTGTATCATTTCGGTTTGTTCTTTGCGCGACAAATTAAACTGCTGATAGATATATTGCTGAACGTTTTTAATATGAAGATTAAGCTGCTTTTTTATGGTTGGGATATCTTCCATAAATGCACTGATTTGCGTAGTTAAAAAGTAAATAACCCCTGCAATCAGAATAAGTGAAATAACCAGCGATAACAAAATCGCCAATACCCTGGGGACTCCTTTTTTCTCAAGAAAATTATTTACAGGTAAAAGTAAAACGCTTAACAACATTGCAAATGCAAAAGGAACAATTACATCGCTTCCGATAAATATCAGCCCTCCGATCAATACAAGCATAAATAAGGAGAGCGTAAGCTTTTGTAAAAAATGAAGATCCGGCCCTGTTGTATTTATCATGTTGTGATGCTATGAATGTTGTTAATTGAAATTGCAAAAAAATAACCTGCTTAAGTATGTTTCGATATCCGTTCATTCATTAAGATGCCGGATAAAGAACATTGCTATAAGTCAGGTTAAATATAATTCAGAAAAATATAGAAATGAATCGGAGGTGTTAATCAAAGTTTATCGATCCATTCTTTTACTTCATCTTTTGTTTTACCTATCTTCTGTTGCATGCGGCCTAACCATTCGTCTTCCTGACCCTCTTCGTATGTAAGGTCGTCGTCAGTCAGATCCGCATATTCTTTTTTCGCTTTCCCTTTTAATTCGTTCCAGCTACCTTTCAATTTTAGTTTCCAACTTTCCATAGTTAAGTTTTGTGATGTTAGCAATAAATCATGCTCTTCGTATAACTTTCAGCAATATGGCAACAACAGCGATGACTAACAGTATGTGAATCATTCCAGAAGCGCCATAAGCAAAAAATCCTACTGCCCAGCCGATAACCAAAATAACTGCGATGATGTAAAGTAAATTCTCCATGATTATTTATTGTTTTAAAAGTGATAAACAGATACTGGATGATATAACAAAACTCTGCCAGCAATAAAAAACACGAGAATAAGGTTAATTAGCAATGTAATAAAGCGCGTGTAGGGGTAATAGTGAGTAAAAAAAGAGTTAAGTTGTGGAAATATATCCCCGTCAGCATGAATTATATACAGAGATTATCTACTGCTTTCCCGATGGCGTCTTTTGTAAAAGGTTTACCGAGAAAAAGATCTACTCCTTTATTCATTGCAATCATCTTGTCTTCTGCACTATCGTGAGCAGTGATCATAACTATTCTGGTATTGGGGGAGATTTTCTTTATCTTATCCACGAAATCCACTCCATACCCATCAGGTAGATGGTTGTCGAGAAAAACAATTTCAGGATGTTCTGAATGCAAAGCAGCTGATGCATCGGCGAGCCGGTACACACAATCCGAATAAAGGTTCTTTTGCTGAAGGATATTCTTCAGCAAAAAACAGATATCTTTTTCATCGTCAATGATTAAAGCTTTCAAAATGGAAGGAATTTAGTTAGAGTATCTATTAAGAAATCACCAATTAAATTATTCAAATACGAAGCCAGAGCTGCATTTGCAATGATTCAGGGTGTTTTTTCAGTATTAGTATTAAATAATTTGAAAATTTTAAACTATATGGGTACGTCAATCCTCTCAATGTGGAACCGCAACTACAGCGGGATGGATTCAGTTTCTACAACATTCAGGTTTTGATTAATTTTGGGAATGACCAGTATACGCAAAAAGATCCTTGTTATAGATGATGATCCCGATCTCGGATATCTTCTGGAGAAATTTCTTTCCGGAAAGGGATATGGTGTTACTTATTCAAATTCAGGTAAAAAAGGGTTGCTCCGGTTCAGTGAAACCGAATTTGATGCAGTCATTTGCGACTATCGATTGGGCGATATGGAAGGAATCGACGTATTAAAGAAGATGATTCATATTCGTCCTGACATCAAGGTTCTCGTTATTACTGGGTATTCAGATATTAAAACCGCTGTGGACGTAATAAAGGCAGGTGCATTTGATTATATCACTAAACCGCTGATACCTGATGAAGTATTAATGGTGTTAGATAAAGCCTTTCAAACAACTGCATCAATGAGTAATGCATTGGCAGTTGCTGCAGATAAACATCAGCCCGAGCATATCGATGATTCGCCCGGCATATTATACAGCGCTATTGAAACCAACACAGAACTTTATAAACAGTTATTGCTGGTGGCGCCAACCAATTACAGTGTCATTGTGTACGGCGAAAGTGGCACAGGCAAAGAGATTATGGCGAGGGCGATCCATCAACACAGTAATAGAAGAAATCAACCTTTCGTAGCATTGGATTGTGGTACATTGTCAAAAGAACTCGCCGGTAGCGAATTATTCGGGCATGTAAAAGGGTCATTTACCGGCGCATTAAACGACAAAAAAGGATTATTTGAAATTGCCAATGGCGGCACCGTGTTTCTGGATGAAGTAGCTAATCTTCCCGGTGAAGTACAGGCTTTGTTACTTAGAGTTATCCAGGAAAGAATGGTGAAGAGAATTGGGGGCAATACTGCCACCCCGATTGATATCAGGGTGATTGTAGCGTCAAATGAAAAACTACCCGATGCCTGTCGCAACGGAAAGTTCAGAGAGGACCTCTATCATCGTTTCAATGAGTTCAGTATGAATTTGCCTCCGCTACGGGAAAGACAAAAAGAGATTCCGTTGTTTGCATCTTTTTTTCTTGATCAAACCAATAAAGAATTGGGAAGAGATATCGAAGGTTTTGATGAGGATGTGATGAATGTTTTTTTGCTGTATAAATGGCCGGGTAATCTCCGTGAATTCAGAAATGTGGTTCGAAGGGCTGCTCTTTTGACGAAAGAGGGTAAAGTAAAGAAAGAAGTTTTGCCATGGGAAATGATGCAGGTTCAGGGTCCTGCTACAATTGTTACAACCTTGCCGGCCGGGGAATTTTCTAGCGGGCTCAAAAATTCCGCATCAAAAGCCGAATATGAAATGATAATGAAAGTGCTGAAAGAAGTGAACTATAATAAAACGAAAGCAGCAGAAGTCTTAAAAATTGATCGTAAAACGCTCTATAATAAAATCCGGAATTTCGAATCGTAAAAATGAACAGCAGGAGCACTTCCAATCTGGAGGCCCTGCCGTTCTCTGAAACCACCCTTACAAATTTTTACTCTTTTTCTCGTCAAGATCTGCCGGTGCAAAACTTCCAGCAATCTTTTGCATTATACTTGAAACAGGACCTTCCATTTTATTTGTTCTGTCATCAACAGTATCATCATCCAGTAACTCACCAATCTGTAGCGCTGCCGGCAGATATGAAAGTATTTCATGGCGCTCTCCGGTTAGATATGATTTAATACCCGCGATACCTTCAGAACCGTCTTTCGATGTCCTTATTATTTCTGCCGCTTTCGTGGCCACCCGATCCAATAATGTCGCGGATTGGTCTGCAGATATTGAAGCATAATCCGCAACACGCTCTATTACCAGCTCATAATACTGCCCGAACACCTTATTTACCCAGTCTGTGGAATAATTGCCACGTAGTATATCTTCCGCCCCACTGTCGGTAATTGAATATTTATACAGACCAATTAATACCGACGGAATAGCCGCCTGGCCTGATAAATCACCGGAAGCATCCTTGACTTCCTGGGTATTTGGATTGATTTTCTTTAACGGTGGAAAGCCAAGCTGCTCCTGTAAAGTAGTAGGTAGTGACATATTTGAAAATTTATTAAACAATCTGCTTATCCGCATCGTTGGAAAATCTGTGCCAACATCCGGGCATTATAATTGGAATAACGTAATAAATAAAAACCTTTATAAATTATGGACGAATTAATTGATAAACCAGGTCAAATGACAACCTTGTCAGGCGTGCTCGAAAAACTCAGAATAAAAAGACAGGATAATGAGTTCAAGAAAACACTTGGCGGCTTCCAGGCTCCCAACGGCAAAACCTACAATGCTGATGAACTCAAGATAATCCGTACCTATCGGTTCGAAGGCGAGTCTGATCCTTCGGACTCAGCAATTCTTTACCTGATGGAATGTAATGATGGAATGATGGGATATAGTATTGATGCATATGGTGTTTATAGTAATCATGAAGATGACGGTTACGACGAAATGATTAAGTTGATTAAAGTTGAGGAGCGCGACGAAAACCTTATTTTCTAGTTCTGGTTTACAGCACCTTGTAAATTTTTTAGGGTACCCCTTCAGGTACCCTTTTTTAATCCAATTTTTTATAAGGATAGTAAATGCTTTGCGTACATAATGCGGGGTTATAATTTACTATCTGAACAAATATGGAAAAGTTTTTAACTGTTCGTATTGGTATAGTACCTTCATGACTGTTTTATTATTGAAAAAAGCAGCCATAATGCAGAAAATCTACCTCAGCGATTCAGGCCCAAAAATATCTCCGGCGATATACGGTTTCTGGCGATGGAGCAATGAAGGGCAAACGACATTGCCCGAAATGGAAAAAATCACAAACCTGGTACTCAGTCTGGGCATTAATGCATTTGATCATGCTGACATTTATGGTCATTACCAGGCTGAGGAGCTTTTTGGAAAAATTATTAAACAAAAGTCGTTCAAACGTGAAGACATTGTTCTTTTCACCAAAAGTGGATTGCGAAAAGTACACCCTTCACAGCCTGATGTAAAAGTCGAACATATCGACACTTCCAAAGAACACATTACAAAAAGTCTTGAGAATTCACTTCGAAAGCTCAGCACTGATTATATCGACATTTTTCTAATCAATGGTTATGATCACCTTGCCAATCTTGAAGAGACGGCTTATATGCTGGATTCCCTAAAGGATGCCGGCAAGATCAAACATATCGGCGTTACGAATTTTACTGTTTTTCAATATCAGTTATTGGAGTCTTATCTCAAAGCACCGATTGTTACAAATCATATTGAACTGAGTTTGCTTAATACCACTTCACTTGAAAATGGTCAGCTCGATTATATAAAACAACGGTACAGCAAACCACTGGCATGGTCACCTTTATCTGGAGGACGAATTTTGAATGGAAGTGATGAGAAAGCAGTAACGGTGCGCAATAAACTGGAAGAAATCGGGCAGCGATATAATGCCAATGTTGAAACAATGGCTGTAGCCTGGATTGTAAAGGCAGGTGCGCTTCCATTAATCGGAACCCTGGAGGAATCCCGGATCAGGAATGCAGTGAAGGCCTTTGATATCGATATGAATAATCAGGATTGGTATGAAATACTAAATGCGTCAAAATAAAGGGAAAAAAGAATACAGATTTTTACAATATTAAAAACGATCAAACGTTTTGAGGCGCATATAGATAGCAATTCTAATATGTAACCGTAATAGAATTGAAGTCTGGGAAATTTATTCCCGTTTTAGGGAAGAAATAAAGCAGTTCAGGGAAATGCATGATAGTTGAGTGGATGTACTGTTTAATTTCACGTCAGTTTATACATACATAATTAAAGATAGTTTTCTCATGTGCACCACATGGTGCGAAAGTCCTCCTGTTTCTACAAGGGGACTTTTCTTTTTCAACTAAACCTGATTCAATACAGAGTTGGTTTAACTCTATCCTAACCTGCAGGGATAACTGTAGTTCTCTATTTAATGTCGTTTAGGTAGGGAACGGATCGGATTAAACTTTACAGTTTTTGTAGATGGCCGCCCAGGCAAACATCCTTTACATAGGAGTCACATAGGAGGGCACATAGATATTTCTCTTGTATTCAACTATGTGTCTACATGTCCGTCGAAGTGAAACGTAGAAGGACGTGGTTCAAAAAAGCACCGCTATGAATTCCTGTTTTTTTAAACTAAACGACATTAGTTCTCAATTCTCCATCCTTTTATCAAAAGTCAGCAACATAAAAAACAGTTCTGGAAAATTTCGTCGTGATTCAAGTTCAATTTTTTGGGTTTGAAGATCTACGCCGGTTTCCTGAAACATCATTCTGTTAACATTGACTGTCCAACAGGAACAGTAACCAGGGTTAAATCTAAAATCAAACTTATGAGGAAAAAATTGTTATTGTTATTTTTTCTGATTTCTGTATTTACTCAGACCTTTTCTCAATCCAGAATAATCACCGGCAAGGTCACCGATTATAATGGAACAGCACTTGAAAATGTTTCGGTAACGGTTAAAAACTCACCCGGAGGTACAGTTACATCTAGTGATGGTAGTTTTTCCATTTCTGTTCCTGAAAGATCTGCCGTGCTGGTATTTTCGACCATAGGTATGAGTACAAAAGAAATCAGTGTATCATCTGGATCTACTTTCGTTAATGTTCAATTGACCGAACAGCAGCAGGAACTTCAGGACATTGTGGTGCTGGGATATTCAACTGTGAAAAAATCTGAAGCCACAGGTGCAGTATCAAAAGTAAAAGGGTCGGAGCTCGCACAAAAACCAATCGGATCATTTACACAATTATTGCAGGGAAAGGCACCGGGTGTGCAGGTTACCGGTAGTAGTGGACGACCAGGAGCAAACGGTTTTATCCGCATCCGTGGTACCGGGTCTATTAATGGTGTATCAGAACCGCTTATTCTTGTTGATGGCGTATCAATCAACACACAAACCTACAATCTGCTCAACCCTAATGATATTGAAGATATCACAATACTTAAAGATGCAGCGTCAGCATCCATTTATGGTTCCCGTGGTGCAAATGGGGTGATAGTTATCACTACTAAAAAAGGAAAAGGAAAGCCACAGCTTCAGTATTCATTTCAGTACGGAGTTTTGCAGGCACAGCAACTTAAGAATGCCAGAGTGATGAATGCACTTGAGAAACTTAATTATGAGTTTGAAGGTGGATATGTAAATGAGTTGCTGGATACAATGATCACTAACAGAATTAATTCCGGTGCTTATCCAGCTGGCACCGACCTGTTCACTCTGAGCGAAGATATGCGGACTGATCTTTGGGCCACCGCAGCAGGAAGGGGTCAGGACTGGAGGGATTATTTGTTTCAAAAAGGCATTGTACAGCGCCATGAAGTTTCTCTCAGTGCAGCAACGGATAAGGTCAGATATTTTTTTTCTTTGAATAAGGACGATAATGATGGTGTGGTGTATAGTTCATTCTGGAATCGTAAAGGGGCAAGGCTAAATCTTGAATTTAAAGCGCTCGACTGGTTTACGATAGGCACCAATCTCGGGATTTCGCATACAAGGGAAAAACAGATCCGTGAAAACTTCAATGTACAGAATTCGAATCTGGCTTTAAGTAGTTTCAATCAGTACGAACCGGTTTATTTACCAAATGGGAAATACAATATGACCATCAGTGGATTTTCACCGCTGGAAGGTGCAGATTTCAATCCCTATTTTCAGGACAGACTAGCCACTTTTAGTTCGGTTTTTGGTGAAGCGAAATTTTTCAATCATCTCACATTGAGGTCTCAACTTGGAATTAATTATAGTACGCGAAAAGTGGAATCCTATCTTATGCCTGGTTCCAACCTGGCCAATATACTTGGGTACAACGAAAAAACAGATCTGGGCAATAGTGATTTTCTTTATGTTTTCACCAATACAGCTAACTGGAAGCAAACATTTGGTGAGAATCATAACCTGAGCGTTTTGGTAGGAACAGAATTCACGAAGGATAAATTTTATTCATATACCTTATCTGCGCGGGGATTTCCAACATCGTCGGTAAACACACTGGATAATGCGCCGCAAAAAACTGGTGCCTCTACTACAAGGGAAGACTGGGCATTGATCTCATATTTTGCTAATGCCACTTATGATTTTAAAAAGAAGTATTACCTCACTGTCACCATTCGTCGTGATGGATCATCCCGTTTTGGAAAGGATAATCAGTTCGCTAATTTCTATGGACTTGGCGTGGCCTGGGATATTAATAAAGAAGACTTTTTCAATATTGGTTTTATAAACAGTCTACGATTGAAATTATCGGCTGGAACCGCCGGAAATAATGGTATAGCAAATAACAACACTACTGGTCAGGCAGTACAGAACTACGCGGCATTAGGTACATATGCGCTTAACAGAGGATATAGCGACAGGCCCGCAGCTGTACCTGCACGAATTGCCAATCCAAGACTCACCTGGGAGGAAAATCAGAACTACGACGCCACCTTGGAATTCGGTTTTTTGGGTAACAGGATTACCGGCAGTTTCGGATATTACTACAGAAAATCTTCTAATCTTTTGTTTCCGGTAAATCTTTCTCAAACAACAGGATTTGACAGCTATACAGGTAATATTGGTTCTTTAAAGAATTCGGGGATTGAAATCGCACTGGGCGGCGATATAATGAGAACAAAAAACTTTATCTGGAATATTTCTGCAGACTATACCAATAATGACAATAAAGTGCTTACGCTTTATTCAGATAATGTACCGATTACCACTGGCCTTGCAAGGTTGAAAATTGGAGAACCGGTAAGTACTTTCTATCTCGTTCGCTGGGCTGGTGTCAACCCCGATAATGGCAGGAACCAGTTTTATAATAATGATGGAACGATAACTGAAACTTACTCGGCTGGTCAGGCAGTGCTGATGAAAGGTAAATCCCCCAATGTCAGGTATTTTGGCTCGATCAATTCAGATCTAAGTTATAAAGGATTTAATCTTGGAATTAGGTTTTACTACTCCGGGGGTAATTATATCATGAACTACGAATATCAGTCATCTGCATCTGAGGGCGAATCCATCTATTATAACCAGTGGGCAGAGGCTCAGAATTACTGGAAGAAACCAGGGGACATTGTACAACATGCCAATCTGCTCGATCCCACACAGAACGTAACATTTGATACAGATAAATATCTGCAGAAAGGAGACTATATCACTTTAAGAGATGTTACCCTGTCATATAATCTTCCGGCAAATATTATAAGCAAGGCAAAGATGAAAGGAATGCGGGTGTTTGTACAGGGAACGAATTTGTGGGTGGGTACAAAATATAAAGGCATTGTAGAAGTGGGTGATGGAGGAGAAAATGTACAATATGCCCCTGGTCAGGTTGCAGCTTTTAATTTTCCACAGGTTACCGGTGCAACATTCGGGGTAAACATAACTTTTTAAAATAAAATAGCTACAGAATGAAAAGAATAATTTCATTGATGGTGATTTTAGCCATCCTGTTGTTTGGATGTAATAAATCGGAGTTAGATCTATTTCCTTATAACCAGGTTGAAACAAGCCAGGCTTTTAATACAGAAGAAGATGTGCAGTTAGCCATTAACGGTATGTATGAAGGATTTAAAACAGGTGGGAATCCGGTATTTAATCCTGGCGCCACAGCATACCTTATGGGATTCTGGAATATTGTTCCTGATGTTCTGGCAGATAATCTTATCCTTATGCAAACAGGAAGGCAGTCGTTGCGAACCTATGGAGAATGGAGATATGTTGGTGATGCAAGCGAAGTATTTCAAACGTTCAGGGTCAGCTACCTGATCATCAGAAGAGCAAATGCTATTTTGGAAAACATTGAACGTTTTGGTGAAGGTGCTTTCAAGGATAATGCAAAAGGTGAGGCACTGGCGATCAGGGGTATGGTTCATTTTGATCTTGCCAGAGTTTATAGTGAAACTTATCTCAATGCCTCTGCGTCAGACCTCACTGTACCTTATGTATCGAGTACGGAAGCCACACTTTTACCTCCACATGAACCGCTTTTACCATTTTATGATAAAGTAATAGCGGATTTGACCCAGGCCGTTTCCCTGATTAATGAAAATAATGGGGTGGGCAGGTTAAAAAAATCTGCAGTGTATGGTTTGTTATCAAGGGTATATCTGTACAAGGGCGACTATGCCGCAGCCATAGCAGCCGCTGATGCAGCATTGGGCGCAGTTCCACCGCTGGCAGGTATCGGTACATTTCCACTCATCTGGACCGACCAGACAGAGCAGGAAGTTTTATTTAAACTGAAAAACACATTGCTGGATAACAGAAATGACCTGGGAGTGAATTATTCCCAAACAGTTGCAGCAGGTATCCGTTCGGAGTATGTAGTGGAGTATAATTTCTTCCAGCTTTTTCAGGATAATGATGTACGTAAATCGACATACATTCAAACGAGTCCCTACAACAATATTGTGTACAATCATGTGATTAAATATGCCGGCCGCCCGGGTCAGCCTGCAGGGGTACTGGATGGAAAAGTTATCCGTGTTGCGGAAGTGTTACTGAACAGAGCAGAATCATACTTCCGTACCGGCAATGAATCTGCGGCGCTCGCAGATTTAATATTATTAAAGTCCAACCGCTATACAGGATATGTGCAGGAAAACATTTCAGGTCAGGCACTGCTTGAGGAGATTCTTTTGCAACGCCGTCTAGAGCTGGCTTTTGAAGGAGATCGTTTTTTTGATCTCAAAAGAAGAAATCTTCCGATAATGCGGGACGGCACTAAAGGAGATCGGGCTGATGGTACAGGTACACCTTATGTATTTACAAATATGGCTATTGGAGATCATCGTTTTCTGTTACCTATTCCGGTTTCTGAATTAAATTTCAATCCGAATATTTCCCAGAATCCAGGATACTGAGTGTTGTTTTATTCTCATTGCCAGGATTGACTATATGTATCTTGTCTTGTCAAAAGTTGTCCAATGCATAAAGCATAAAAGTTGAAAGCATTGGATGCTTTTGATCAAGTTTAGATTTTGGTTTTATGAATAATTATGCGGGGCTTCTTATCTAATATTCCTGATCCATGTCCGGAAATGCTGGGAATTTTCCTGGCTGATAATAATATCTTCGGGAGTTTTGATCTGCATCTCTACAGCAGTTTTTCCAAAATCGATGTGTTTAAAACTCTTGACATATTCTGCGCTGATGATATATTTCCGATTGGCTTTAAAAAAAATATTTTTGTCGATGACTTCATATACATCTGCCAGGTTCGACCATTCAGTAGTATATTTTCTGTTGTTATTATCGACGCAGAAAACAATTTTCTGTTCTACGAAAAAAAATACGATCTCAGCATATGGCACGGTCTGGAATTCTAATCCTCTTTTGACCACAATCTTTTTAGGTAAACCTGTTTTAATCTGATCAAAAAATGCCTTGAAATTCCGGTTCAAAAAGTAGCTTTCCATTTGCCGGTATTTTTGCAGGGCATTACGCAATTTGTCAGGCTGAATAGGTTTAAGCAGATAATCGATACAATTATATTGTAATGCGGATATTACGTACTCGTCGTAAGCCGTAACAAAAATTACCGGTACAGATATTTTTACCTGCTCGAATATTTCAAAGCACAACCCATCAGTGAGTTTAACATCCATGAATATCAGGTCGGCGGATAAATTGTTTTCGATATGTTTGATTGACTCTTCAACAGTTTCAAGTGTGGCTGTAATTTCAATTTGTGGGTCAGCTTCGGCTAATTGCTTCTTAAGCCAATGCGAATTGTTGATTTCATCTTCAATGAGAAGTACTTTCATATGGAACTTTTTACAAAGGCAGCATTACTGTAAACATGCTTTGGTCATTGATAATTTCAATTTTTTTATTTTGTAATAATTGAAAACGATCGGCAAGTATTTTTAGACCATTTTTAGTTTTAGAAATTTCAGGAAGACTCTTTGTTTTATTATTAGTGAAACAAATGTAGTTTCTGTCGATTTCAATTTCAATACGCAATGGATTTTTCTTTGAAAATCGATTATGTTTCAGTGCATTTTCCAGCAATATTTGCAATGACAATGGTGGCAATTTTGCTTCAAGGTCAAAATGTTCTATATCAATTGACAATTGTGTGGCCTCAGGAAATCGAATAGATATCAATTCATAATATTTATACATCATGGCGAGGTCATCATTAACAGAAACAAAGTTTTTATCAGAAACGGTTAATATCTGGTGATAGATATCTGTTAGCGCACGGTTGAACTGATGAGCAAGTTCACGGTCTTCGCTGATCAGGTTTTGTAATGTGTTCAAAGAGTTAAAAAGAAAATGGGGTTCTATTCTCGATTTTAATGAATTGAGTTCGGTAAGTGTTTTAGCTCTTTCAAGATCAATATTGTTAAGTTGCTGAGTATTCTTTTCTTCGAACAGTAAAATGATCTCATAAACCGCTGAGATAAATATTGTTAACAGAGTGGTGAGTCCCGCAATCTGAAGGGGTTTGCATTGAGCACCTGCATAATAGTTGATTCCCTTAAATGAATAGAAAACAATACCAAAACTATATGTCATCAGGAAAATACTATATATCGAGATGTATTTGTGATAACTGAGTTTTAGTTTGTTGGAAAACCGAAGAAGAATGAACATCTGGCGGCAGCCAAACCATACCGCATAACTCAGGGATATGGTTGTGATGTAAAGGCCAAGTTGCTTCCAAACCGGAAAGGGTTGAAACACTTCAAACAACAGTGGAATCAAAATCCCCGATGCAGGGATAACAACAAAGCTTAGAATTTTCTCAAATATCCTGAGCGGATTGGCCGTATAACTCTCCCTTTCATGCATACGATTTCAGGTTGTATTTCCTGTGCTTCAGGTTCAATTTTTAATGATTCAGGAACACGATACTGATTACAAAACTTCTTAATGATAAATTTCTGTTTTGTTCTAACTTACCATGAAAAATTCAAAACAACCAGCGGATTTATTTTAAAGTGAATATTATTATTTGATAGGCATTGAAAACATTTGAAAGGAATGTTGATTTTAATTGAGAACTCATTATTAATTCATGGGTATCACGACATTTATTTTTTCACGATCGAAGAGCAGTGTATTTCTCCGGCATGGAGCATTCTGGTTAATGTGGATTGTATTTTATACTTCCCATCTGTTATATATCAGGTATTATAATGGTCCTGAATTAATGAGTTTTCAAAGCAGGTTTTTATCTTCTCTATCTACCGTTGTCTTAACCACGTTTGTAGATATGGCATATGTATATACTATCATCTACCTGTTAATCCCGAAGTATTTTTTCAAAGGAAGATTTTTATTTTTTATGTTCGCGTGGCTGATAATTACATTATTTACAGCTTACCTGTTTCGATTACAGACGGTATGGATGCTTGTTCCACTGGATGTATATTTTGGATATCCGAAGAAAATTCTTGGGCCTTTACCAACAGCCCTTTGGTCGCTTTCCATTTCAATTGGATTTGAGGGATGTATGGCAGCTGCTATTGTATTAGGAAAGAACTGGTATAAAAGTAACCTTCATCTGTTGCAGGTACAACAGGAAAACCAGAAGATAAACCTGAGTTTGAGCCAGTCTCAAAAGATTATGGGTTCACACTTTGTTGTGCGTGATATATTTAATGATTTATCAAAAGAGATTGATCTGATGAATTGTGCGGGTCAGCAGGTAAATGCTGTGAAATCGAAGTCTGCCTGCATCATGGAGTTTCTGAATGCATATTTCGAATTTTCAGGAAATGGTACTGTCACCTTAAACCAGGAGCTCGAGGGTTTGAAGAAATATATTTCCATAAAAGAGCTGGATAATTATCACTTCGAGAATGAATTCAGCAATAATCGACCGGGGAACAGGATTGCAAGTCACATCTTATTACCGCTTACCGCTTTACCATATAAAAATGAAGCCGCAATTAACAGGGAAAAGAAAATTAGTATGAATATTCATGCAAGAGGCGACGCTGTTGAATACACGCTTAGCTGGCACAAAAAAAATATCCGTGATAATCTTGAAAAAGGACAATTTGAATTTTTGAATGCAGTGAAAAAATATCTTGAGTTCAATTATCCCAAAAGTCATAAACTGTCCGTATCAATAAACGACTCAATCATTTCAGTATTATTGAATATCCGCTTGAAGGAGAATATCTGAAGGTTATACAAGAATGCTCTACAGTGACATACCTGACAGCAGTGTGACAATACCCTGAATAAAGGAAGCGATAATGAAGCAGTAGCAATACTGAAAGCCGCTGCATTTGCACCGGTACTAGGGGCGGGTTTTTTCACGGCGCCCTTAATAATATGTAACCGCTGTCGCAAAAAATGGGTATGCCTGTCAGTGAGCCAATAGCCGACATTGCACCCACAACTATTTTCTTTCCTGTGATTGGAATTAACTTAGCAGCAATTGTTGCTGCAGCACCAATTTTTTCCAATACTACTCCTATACACTGCCCACAATAATGATAATACCAATATTGCCAGCCATTTCTCCAAAACCCTTTGTTATAGCCGGAATAATATTTTGCAATGGCATTCCTGAGGCAACCGCCGCAAGTATTCCCCCAGGTAACAGACTTATAAATGGATTGATACTGAATCGGGAAGAAGTGACTACCACCAATACGATCACCACAAAAATGATTGCCAGTAATAGTAGTCCCGATACCATAACAATTGTTTATTTGAATAAAGCTAGCTAAAATTGTATCCTCCTTGAATCAGATATAGTAAATTCGACGCATGCAAAAAATTGTAAGTTTTGGTGAAGTGATGATGAGGCTGACACCGCCGGGCAACCAGCGATTGATACAGGCTACTGCGCTGAATATTTTATTTGCCGGAGCTGAAGCGAACGTAACATCGGCTTTGTCTGGCTGGGATATGAATGCCTGTCATGTTACACGGTTCCCAGATAATGCATTGGGACTTTCTGCCATTGCATGGTTAAAACATTGCGGTATCAATACAGCATATATTCAGCTGGGCGGTGAAAGGCTTGGACTTTTTTTCGTGGAAAACGGAGCAATGGCGCGACCTACCGCAATTACATACGACAGATTACCTTCTGCTTTTTCCACCATAGATAAAAATACTTTCGACTGGCATAATATCTTAGCCGGTGCTGATTGGTTTCATTGGACCGGTATTACTCCAGCATTATCGCAAGGCGCTGCTGATGCTCTTGCCAGTGCACTGGCTGTTTGTGAAAAAAATAATGTCACTGTTTCGGCGGACGTAAATTATCGATCCAATCTCTGGAAATATGGCAAGACGCCGGGTGAAATCCTGGGGCCGTTGGTAGAAAAATCAAACGTGATTGTAGCCAGTGAAAATGATACGAGAAATATATTCGGCTTCGGTGCAGAAGAGAATGCAGAGGATGCTTTTGTTTCGATAAGTTCACTGTTAATGAAAAAATTTGCATCCATAAAAGCTGTCATCAGTTCAAATCGGGAGCAGCTAAGTGCCTCACATAATCGATTTACCGGCAATGTTTGGGATGGTGAAAAATTATGGCAAACCAAAACTTACGACCTTGAGCAAATTGTAGAACGTATCGGAACAGGAGATGCATTTATAGCGGGGTATATTTATGGACAATTACAGCAATGGGAAACTCAGGAGTGTATTGATTTTGCGACGGCATCAGCAGTACTGAAACATAGTGTTGAGGGTGACGTGTTATTTTGTTCTGTAAATGAAGTACAGGAGATAAAAAATGGTAATATCAGCGGCAGGATAAAAAGATAATTATGGGAACATTTAATGAACAGGAGGTTTTTAAAAAGATATCAGCTACCAAATTGCTGCCTTTGTTTAATTACGCAGACTTAAGTGTATGCAAAGCTATCATTAAAGCCTGTTATGATGCGGGCATCAGGGCATTTGAATTGACAGACAGAGATGAAAATGCTTTTAAAGTATTTGAACAGTTGGTTCCATTTGTAACTGCGGAATTGCCGGAGATGACGATTGGAGCGGGGACAATTTTAACACCACTAACAGCTCAAAAATATATTGATGCGGGTGCAGATTTTATCATTTCACCAAACCTTGATTTGTCAGTAGGTAATGTTTGTATAAAAAATGAAATTCCGTGGATGCCTGGATGCTTTACTCCCACTGAATTTCAACAAGCGTATAATGCCGGAGCAAAAGTGATTAAATTATTCCCGGCAGGTACAGTTGGACCTGATTATATTAAACATATTCGTGGTCCTTTGCCACATTTGAAAATTGTAGTTACCGGGGGCGTACAGGTAAATGCAGCATCTATTAAAACATGGTTGGATGCTGGTGTTTTTGCCGCGGGT
>JANPJC010000080.1:0-30811 GCA_031425315.1 Chitinophagales bacterium | reverse complement strand
TTCGGCAATACTACAGGATATATATAGTGACCAAAAGCCTCTTCAGGTTCAATTAACTCCATCCTGAAGTAACATTTCCATTCCTCCATTGGACAATTATTGATGGATGTTTCCTCAGTAAAAAGTAGCCTTTTGTTTACTTCCAAATAAAAAGTACTAGTCAATAACACTTTCCCTTCGTTTCCATATTCTTCAAATAAGCTAAAAGGACATCCGTGTAACAATTCTCTATTTTCGTTACAATATTGAGAGAAATTTACTTTAAAAGATGCATTGTTAATTCCTGTGTCATATCCTTCATAGTAACTTGAAAAATTCAATGGAAGGTCAAGCCAGGTTATTTGGAAGATGATTTGAGAAATATCTTTATTTAACAAATCATTGCTCTTAAAATCTAAAAAACTTCCTACTGTCGGTAGAGGCCCGAATAACTGAAATGGAGTGGTAGTACTAAGAAAACCATTGTTGCTCCTGAAGTATATGTTGGATAGTTTTTGAATAGACTCGAAATGTAGCACTTTATTTTGAAGCACCGGATATTAGGTTTTGTGAAATAGCGCACAACTTTGATGCTGATGCTCAACATTTTCTCCACGTCCATCATCATGGCGGGATTCGGCTGAACGGCCCGGTCTTTTTGCAGATTGGTTTTAACACCGGGTTGTATCATTTCAAATACTTTAACGTTGGTGTCTGCCAGTTGCAAACGCAACGCCTGCGTATAGGCGCGAACACCCGCTTTGGTGGCGCTGTAAATGGGTGCCGATGAGTACGGCATAAACGCGTGCCCGATGAAACATTCACGTGGCTTCAGCGGGTTGCTTCAACAGATGCGGTAGAAACCGGTGTGCCATCCGGATGGTGCCGGAAAGATTGGTGGTGATTTCGCGGTTGATGTCAAAGAGGTCCATGCTGCTGTCCTGCAGGTCGATCAGCCGCATTTCACCGGCGTTGTTGATAATGATGTTGAGCTTTGGAAACCGGCCCGTTACTGCTGCGTAAAGGCTATCGATATTTTCCGGCTTGCTGACGTCACTTTGGAAAATGTTTACTTCTGGAAATTTTCTTTTTGTTTCTTCCAACACGCGTTGGTTACGTCCGGTTACAATGATTTCTGCTCCCCGTGCCGTTAGTTGTTTGACCAATTCCAACCCGATGCCGCTTGTGCCCACGGTAATCAGGATAGTGCTGTTTTTGAGATCCATTTTTGCTGAGTTACTATGATAGTGCAAAGATGAATAGTGGGAGCGAAAGGGATTTAGTCGAAACGCAGGAAAGTTTAGTGGGAAAGGGGTGGCTAATTGCAAGTTCCAGTACAATTTCACATAGGGAGATGAGTTTGAATTCTAAAGTTGTTTTTTTTTTGAAAATCAATATGAGCATTCAGGAATAGTGGTTAACTAATTTTAATTATGTTGTGCCTGGCTTCAAAGTCAGGCGTCAATTTAACATTTGTAAATTTGTTATCCTCGATGAAATTTTTTGCTTTCTCGGTTATCATAGTAATTCCGGGCAAATTAATGGGAATAAAAAAGTTGTCGTTTGTAAGCGTTTCTTTTATTAGAACAATTTTATCGTATGACTTATAACTACCTCCTGCTCCATCCGGCCCTTGCCCGCATAGTGCACAGATATTCTTTTTTGGTTTTGTAAGCCATTTAATATTCATTCTGGAATAATCAACCTGCGCAATTGTAATTTTTATATTCACCACCAATAGTTTCGGGATAGGGTAATTTATTTTTTTTGTGGTCCCCATTTGAATGATATTGACTGACTTAAAATTGGTAATTCCTGAAAGGCCGCTTTTTTCATACTTTTCCTTAAACCTTTCTGATACAATAAAATTTCCTCCAATTACACCGCTAACAAAATCTCGAACATTTTTCGGTTGCTTGATTATTATGTCATAAGGAGGCAACCAGTACAATAGCCCAACAAAACCTCCACATTTGGGGCATTGCGAACAGTCGTCTGAATTGTTTGTTTTCATCGGCCTCTCCGCCCAGGCGTATTTGTATTGTGTAAAACTTGGTATTTTGAGTTTGTAATAAGTCATCTTTGCAGATTTCTATTAGAAAACTAATAGCTTTTGAGTATAATTGGAGGATTTGAATTTCTTATGAAACAAACAGTTTATCTCTACCGACTTGACTGTACAAATTTAAAGAATTCGTACCAATCAATCGGTACCGATGCAGTAAACGATTTTTATTAACCTGTCTTTAAATTTCAGTTCTTTTGATTTTTATTTGCATCCATCCACTGTAATTTTTACCGGAAATGATTTTGGATATTCGTCATTTATTCAGATTTTTTATTCAACTCGTCAAATTTTGCTGTCATCGTAGGATTTCCTTTTATCAATTTTTTGATAGTTAGATCCTCCGCCTTATTGTTTGCAAGCCGAAGATTATTTTCAGAAGAGAGAAGTGCATCTTTCGTTTTCTGTAGATGGTCAATTGTTTTGTCTATTTCTTCAATTGCTATTTTAAATTTTTTGCTAGCCAGCTCGTAATTTCTTGCAAATCCTTCCTTGAAAGATGTAATATCTGCCTCAAAATTAGTTATGTCGATATTTTGACTTTTTACCATTTCTAATTCTGCTTTAGCTTTCATCGAATTCATAGCCGCATTTCTCAATATAGTTATGATCGGAATGAAAAACTGTGGTCTAACCACGTACATTTTTTCAAATTTGTGAGATACATCTACAATTCCTGAATTATATAGTTCATTATCTGGTTCGAGGAGAGTCACGAGAACAGCGTATTCGCATTTTTTTTCCGTCCTATCTTTATCCAGTTCTTTAAGGAAGTCTTCATTGCGTTTTTTCTTTTCAGTTTCATCGCCCTCATTTTTCATCTCGAACATTACTGAAATAATTTCATTTCCTAAATCATCTTCTTCTTTATAGATGTAATCCCCTTTGCTTCCAGATTTTGAGTCATTGTCTTTTTCGAAATACGCTTTTGGGAAAGCTGTTGCCCTGAGTTTATTGAATTCTATTTCACAATGTTGCTCAAGTGTTTCACCTATCATTTTGGTCGAAAGTCTGAGTTTCATATCTTTTCGGAGTGCAATTTCTTCGTCTTTATACTTAATGATATCATCTTTTGCTTTAAGTTCAGCAGAGTGTTTTTCGCTTAAAGATTTTTCCAGTAGTTGTTTTTCAGTTTCTTTAAGTTTAATGTCATTTGCTAAACTATCCCTTTCCTTCTCAATATTATGAACGGCTTCGGAAACAGAAAGTCTCTTTTCCATCTCGGCATTGTCAAGTTTTGCCTTCATCTCAGATATCAAGCTATCTTTCCCACCCAATTGCTCGGATAGGTTGCGCTCGTTGTGCGCTTTCATCTGGATTATTTCCTTTTCCTTATCGTCCCTTTCTTTTTCTATTGTTTTAATTCCTTCTGATATAGAAAGCTTTTTTTCATTTTCGGAATTAAGAAGTTTTGCTCTCATTTCTGTTAGCAACGTGTCCTTTTCTGCTAACTGTTCAGCTAGATTACGTTCACTTGTGGCTTTGAGTTGAATTATTTCCTTATCCTTATTGGCAAGTTCGGCATGTAAAGCATTTTTTAGATTAGCTTCTGCAAGTTGTACTGCATTATCCTTTTCCTGTTCTGCGATATCTAATCTTGTCTTCAATTCCTCTTCAAATTTATGGTCCCGAACTTGTTTAAGAATGTCTGCGAAGCCTGCTTCATCTACTCTAAATACCTTCTGACAATTGGGGCATATAATGTCGTTCATACTGTGGTATATTTTATTTTGTCTGCTGTCAAAGTGATGAATGTTTCTGTGAACTTTTATAAGTAAAAGAGTTTCATGCTCCATCAATCCAAATCAGTTCACAATAGTACTAACTTAACTTTGCAAAGCCAAGGCAGGGCATATGTATATCGGCAGAATTATTTAAGATCAGGGTTAATTCTGCCCCCTCCCTTAATTAGTACTCCTGATGTATTGTGCTGTTTTATTCAGCAAGTATTTTCGCTAAAATTATTTCTAAATCTGTCGAACTGTCCATGGGATAAGCACAAGCCAACCATTCATCTCTTGTCATTTCCTCAAAAATGCTAAAATTGTTCTTTGCTTTGAAGTTGATGTTAAATTTTTGAATTATATGGGTTTTAATGTTTTCTTTGACGTCTGTGTATTCCGAAATTTGAAATTCTGATGGTAATATATTTTCATTGGTTAGTAAACGTTGAATGGCATCTCTTGAATAGTAGTTTTCTATTTCGCGTTTTCTTAAAATATCGAATTCGCCGCCTAAGCCTTGCACTTTTTCTATCAGTAATTGTTTGTTTGCCAATTTTGAATCAAAGTCTGTCGCACCTTTATCAGAGTCAAGAATGAAAATGAATTTTCGATTTATTTTTCTACATAATTCTGCATTGACAAAAAAATCCACTTGGTCGCCACCACAAGGAATTAATAATATGTCATCTGGTAATTCGCCATTTAATTTTTTAAATGCTATTTGCCAAAATTTCACATCACCAGCACCTTCTACAAATACTGCTTTTCTATAATTATCGTTTAGTAAATTGTAGTTTGGTCTGATACCTAATTCTTTTATTACTACATCCAAAATGTCAGCTTCGTTTTCATAATTGAAATAATTTGATATTTCGTTTTCTTTTTTTACAACCACGATATTAGAGTTCTTTGTCGCCCCTGCGAAAACTGGTGAATGAGTAGTTATGAAAAATTGACTGTTCTCTGATAACGTAATAATTGAATCCAATAGATCATTCTGCAATTCAGGATGCAAAAATGTTTCAGGCTCTTCGATGCCAAAGATTTGATATTTTTTAGTGGCTTTTTGAGCTAAATACTCAAAATAGGCAACCATTAAAAGCCTTTTAAATCCTGTTCCTTTGTTCGATATCGGAATTTCAAAAGTGTCTGTTGTAAATTTTAGCGATAAGTCAAACTTTACAAGGTTGCTCCAGTTACAAGCAACAGAAGGTTTGATTCTTTCTAAATTTGGAACATTCCTCTTCATTAATTCGGTTATGATACTGAATTCCATTTCCAAATCTGTTTGAACATTAGTTTCAATTTGCGATGTCAATCCAGAATTGTTTTGCAATGATTGAGTTGCAATTGGCTTGAATTGAGTTTGGAAAGCAGTTGAGCCCACATTCAGATCTTGTTCAGCGTCGAAAAGTGAATAGTCTGGTATTTCAAAGAAATCGTACTGTTTTTTTAGATTTTTTAAATATTCATCTCCAGGATACTCTTTTTCCACTCTGCCTAGTGCTTGCGTATTTATGTCGATAAGTTCTATCTTAGAAGTGTTTGTTACTCCACGTCCCGATCGTGAGTGTTCTACATTTAAAACACTTAGATAACCATTTATTTCTGTTTCCTTTACGCCCCAACAATTTGAAAATTGTTCGCTATTTATGTCGTTACAAAAATAGAATAGTTCTTTCACTAACCTACCTACACTTGAAAAAGAAAAAACTTTTTTAAGTTTTATTTTTCCTTCTGCATCCAACGCCAATGAATTTATTGCGTGGGTTGTGCTGAAACGTATAACAATCTCTGTTTTCTCGTTGTCGGTAATACCTTTGAAAACATCATTTGGACTGAACTTTTCATTAAAAAAAGTATCAAGCGCCTTCAAGATATTTGATTTGCCTGAATCATTTTTCCCGACATAAGAGTTTATCTCACCGGCTTTAAGATTCTGTAAGGATTTAATTCCTCTGAAGTTTGTAATTGATATATCGTAGATTTTCACTGTTGAATTTTTGGGTGTATCGAAAATTCCAGTAACTTATAAATATAAGCCTCACATTTAATCACCACCCCCGTCTTTTAACGGTATTTACCCGAACACCCGCTTGCAAACGTTTACTCCCACCTCTATCCGACGTTAAACAATTAATTCCCGCTTCTCCCACCAATTTGACCTTAATTTTACCCCGTGAATTTATCAACAACATTACTGGAATCTCTGACTGTTGCGCCAAGTATAAACATAGAAACTTTTGTGGCGGTGCACGAAATGGAAAAACCAGGTGCATTCAATCCGGTTGAATCCTGAAAAGCTACCGGCGGGTGAGGGTGGGGGAGAGTTGCTGCAACTGCAATAGAAGTATTGGAACGGCAATGTGTAGGCTAAACTCTAGAACCAAGATGGCCGCTATTTGTCTGAACGGCCGAAATATACTTTGGATCCGCTCCAGCATGCGGGCGCCTGGTTTGTGCAGGAAGCATCAAGTATGTTTATCGGTTATGCGGTCAGGGGAGTGATGGGGAGCAGCGGCCATTGAAAGCGCTTGACGGCTGCGCTGCATCGGCAGGAGTTTGACATTACCACGTCGCCAAAGCGATAGCGAAGGTGTCCTTCAATTCAAACTTTCCAGGCCTGACATTCGACTTTATGGACGGACTCTATTCAGCCTTCGTTTTGAAAAACTCCTTAACTAAGATGCTAAATACCACTCGGGATGTGTTTTATTGTAGGTCTGTAACGCAGTCCAGTTTGCACCCGACGAGGTAGCTCTGCTTACGTTATCTAAATATACTCCGTCAAATCCCATATCGACAATCCTGTCGATGGATGATCTGCCTTCAGCAAACAGGGAATGATTATACGTGGGACTTTTATACGGGCTGCCGCCTCTTACAATAATGTCCCTCCACTCGGGATGCCACCATATCGGAGTAGCTTCGTCAGCATATTGTCCGGAGTACGCCGGCCATAATATCCAATTTGTGATCCCACCCTTCTTAAATCTTTCGCGGGCGGGTATAAATCTGCCACGTTGTACAGTGCCATGAAGGAAGGCTCTGGGGTTAGGATTAACCATAAGCGGATCGGCATACCAGCGGTACAATTCTGTCGTGCCGATGCTCAAATAGGCGATAACCTGTCGCCTGCCGCCTTGCGGTTTCTGTTTAATTTTTTCAACTTCTTCTTTGGTAAGGGCACCCCCGTCGGCATGTGCGTCAATGTAAAAAACATCCCATGGTGAAGCCGCCAGTTCTTCAATGTATGCTTTCCTGCCTTCATGTTGAGTGTAGCCTTTCGCCACCCAAAAGAAGTCCCATTCATTGCCGTGGTCTGCAATCGCTTTCGCCACCACCTTCGCAGGGCCAATCGATTGAAATCGTCCGCCTTTGAAAGGAACCAGGTAACCTGCATTGCCGGATATATCGAGACGGTTGCCGGGATTCATTTCCCATTCTTGCCAATTGGAATATTTACCGGTACTAATTATGTACAGATAGTTTTTCGCATCCGACATCTTATTAACATCATCACTGTTTAGCGTACCCGCTACACCCGCAGGTATCGGATCATGAATGATATCGTAACTGTTGGAAGAAGGAGAATATATCGGCATATATCCGGGGTTTCCTATCCCTGGTGACTGATACACTGCAGCACTTAACCGCGGGTGCCAGAGAATATTATTATCCGCAGCAATTTTCTGATTTTCAGCAACAATTGAACGGTTTTTCCATTTGTGTTTGCTGTTCCCTTTATACCAACCTTAGACAGGTTTGCCAATCGCGTTACAGTAGTAGTGCTGAAATCTTCAATCCCCCAACCATCGAGCAAGTTAATGACATTCGGATCGTATGCATTATTTGGATTTCCATCTACATGGGCATATTCTAAAGTGTCTTGCGGAATAATTTGAAAGTTCGGATTTCGGGTCTTCGCCCTGATGGCCAATTCCATTATCAGTGCCTGCATCTTGCGCGCGCGCCCCACATCGCTGACATCATCAGGATTACCATAATACTCTTCAACGAGCGCATTCAGCGCTGTTATAGTGTGGCCTCCCCTGGGTATCCAATGTGAATGTTGGTTCAACGCATTAACAGGTAACTTTTGGTTGGAAACCCATGACATCAGCGCCGGAGTGGCTCCCAAAGCGGCGGCGGCGAACGCACCGGTTTTTAAAAACTCTTTTCTGTTCATGAGGTTTTTTATATTTTTTACCGTTTCTTCATTCCTGTCTAGCCCGAGGCTAGACCGTTTTCCCGGCGAGAATTTATGGATCCCGAGTTGCCGGCAGTTTAAATACATAGCCGGGAAGTCGGAAAGATCGGTAAGGTTCGGGAAATAATTCCCGTGTATTCATTCCCGATCTCACCGTCTCACCGGCGAAAAAAGCCCCGAATGAAAGTCCACCAGGAAAATACATAGGAGTCGGAAAGATCGGTAAGAAAAGGGAAAGATTAAAAACAGAGAAAAGTTCACTCAAATTTTTCAATAGCTTCACCAAAGAGCATTCCTGCTATTTCCCTGAAATAAAACTAACGGGCAACTTTAGTCGAACCAATTAAGTTTGCACCAAGGGAAACATTCCATATATCGTGATTCGCAAACTGTATACAACGCTTGTTAGTGCTTGTTTCTTTTGGATCATTAATCTTCAATAAAATATCATAGTCGCCACCATGCACCTCACCAAATGCTTCCATATTAATTGAGAAGTTTAGATTGTGCCATCCAGCCTTATTGTCTGCCCTGCTGTCCCCGTTCTCAGCAGTCAGCCAATTCCTTGCATCCAGGTTTGTAACGGCCATGTATATGTTAGAACCATCTTTGGATTGCAAAATAACCGACACCTTTTTCTTATTTATTACATTGCCAAAGCCTACATTCTGGATCTTCCCTTCGAACATAAGGATACCATCCTGCTCCACCCATTCACTTGCCTTGGCCTCACGCAATACCAATCGGTAGCCCATTCTGTCACGGAAATATTCCAGTCCGGTTCTGCCGTCATATACCGGGTCAAAAACTGCCTTTTTAGTTTCTCCACTGTAAGGAGGGGAGGCTTCTTTTTCATTGGCGGGGAACGTGACCGGTGCAGTGACGTTTGCTTCATTATAGATAAAATCTTTCCAAAGAGAATATGCACCATGTCTCATATTCAAATTACTCGTCCGTAGTTGTTGGGCCTCCAGAATAGCACCCGGCATAATACCAAAAACATTATCACCAATACCGCCTTCACCTTGAACGAATTGGTTTTGCTTATGGATCCAAGTGATCACTTTATAACGATCATATTTACTGTTACCATATTTGCTATTGATCATAGCATTCCCTTCGGAAATCGAGCCATTATCATCCCAAATTCCAGCTGCATAACTATCGTTGAAAAAACCAATCCGCGCCTCCGGTGAGCCCTTTGGTGGAATGGGCATGGAGTCAATATTCGAAAAGGTATAGGTGGTGCCATGTGTTTCGTTATACCAAGCCAGGAATCCACCCGCATGTGTTAACAGCGCACGTGAAGCGGGAACTGCGTCAAGATATGCATCTAACAATTTCCTGTAAGCATCCACACTTTGCGCTTCAGGTGATGAGTGCTGTTCGCCCCAGGGACCAAGCATACCCGTTTTTACACACATGATGATTTCTTCGAATTCCTGGAAAATGGGCTTCAACTGCCAGATATGATATTGCATCCAGTTTTTGTCTTCATGACCAGGTATATTGCACATGGCCGATGGATTATTATCCGTTACGAATGTCGGCTCAGGTCCATGTATCAATCCCTGGGTGAGGTTCTGGTTTGGATACTTATGGGGTTCGATATAATTAAACCCGTTGCCGTCGTAAGAAAATTTCACAAAGGCTACGCCGTTGCCATCTCTCACCTTCTGCAACAGGCCTCTTATATAATCAAGCGCAAACGATGATAAAGCTTGCGTTTTTCCTGTCCTTGCAGTTCCGGTACCCGGGTTGGTAAACTTTCCATCATCCTTGTATGCAAAAGCATCTTTCGCCGAGAGGAATGCATTCGATGAAAAGTTACACAAGTCAAAACACATAAATGAAATAGATGGAAAGGCTGACACCCCGGTACCACCTCGGTATGGGTTTGTATTTAGATTAACACCATTATAAAATTGAGTTTCTTCGATATCATCACCTTCAATCGCCGGCACCTGTCTTCCATGATATAACACATCATTTGCGTTTACCGGAACCCGGTGATCTACTTCAGGCGTGATACCAAAAGGCGAATTAGTTTCATTAACCGACTTTGGCGATATATTTTGCCACCGGCCTCTATAAGCTCCTCGATCTGGATTCGGAATATCGATAGGATTTTCTGTGTAGTTTAACTCCTGTAGCACGAGTGGTGCTGTTTTTCTATTACCTGCACAGCTGACATATAACAAACCTGTTAATATCAGTCCAGGCATTACCATGATTTTATTCATTCCAGATTTTTTTCATCATCAATGATCCAATTTAATATTATTATGTGCAAAGCAGTTTTTTAATAAATTTTTTTATAGAATTATCCATTTAGGCCGCATCAGCTGGATGGTCGTGAAATCTGAATGTATTTTTACCGTTTCTTCATTCTCGTTCCTCCCGTATTCCCGATGTGTATTAAATTGATGTAATAACTTACATCCAGTGCTTTTCTTGCCGGTGAGGCGGCGAGAACGGTAACGAATACACGGGAAGAATACAATGGCTGTTATTCCCGCAACTTGCCGTTCTCTCCGTCTTCCCGGCAAAAACTTATGAAAATGAAGCTGATTGAAATTCATTTGTAGTAGCCGGTAAGCCGGCGAGAACGGTAAGAAACGAAATGAAGGTTTGCTGAAATTCACAAAACGTAGACGGTAAGCCGGAAAGAACGGAAAGAAACGGAAATGATTTAAAACAGTGAAAAGTTTACTCAAATGTTTAAATGTATTCTTCCCGTTTCTTCATTCCCGTTCCTCCCGTCTTCCCGGCTACTACTTTTGAATAGCAGCGATCTTGAATTTCATAATACATAGCCGGGAAGACGGTAAGAACGGAAAGAATACGGGAATGATTAACAAGAGTGGAAAATTCATTCAAATGTTTCAATATTGGGAAAACCAACCCAATGGCCAGTATTCGCTTTGCGGTCTAAATGGATATGTAAATTTTATGATGCCTCGTATTTCACCTTAGCTTTTTCGAGATCTTTTATTCGATGGATTTCCAATGTGTATAGATATCTATCTTTCTCTTGAGCAATTTTAGCGTCAGCTATCTTTACATCATCTGAAGTAAATATTAACTTTCTTTCGGATTCGATTTTGACGGTTAGCTGATCATCACTAAGTTGATCTTTCAGTTTATTTGTTTCCATGAAATCAATATCAATTTCATCTTCACGAACCAGTACTTTCGTACAAACATGATGTACAAGCTGATTTCTAAATGATAGAGAATTCCTGGCCAATAGTGTTGCCCGTTTTTCATTATATGGCTTCAGCAATTTCACCCAGGCTTCTACAATTTCTGCATTACGACTCGGGTCAGGATGCAATAAGTTTGGCCAATGTAAGCCGCATGTGGGCCCGGTTATTACTCCACTGGGTTCTCCACCAAAAATATTCCAATCAAGCAAATCTTCCCCCCGATCAACAGTAATTACGCCTGCATCAATCCCAAATAATCCGAACTGAGCACCCTGGGCATTAAACATATTACTGAAAGGTGTATTGATATAATTAACCCCTCGTTTCTTTATCACTCCTGCCATACTGATTTTATGCTCACCTGTCAAACCAAAACCATGTAAAAATGCGGTAGGTACAAATGAAGTTGGAAAAGGACCTAATCGATTTTGATCCAGTAATTTTTCAAAGTAATCAAGGTGAAGTTCAACCTGATCCAGCGGACGCATTTGCCCGGAACTATCTGCCCATTCGGCCCTGGTAAAATTTTCATCCTGCCAATATTCATGACCTACCCCATGCATGGTTAATTCATAATGATTTTGATTATTCCTTATAATATCAGCTGCTTCATCCAGCCAGGCTCCCACCCATTTACTGTTATCCCATTGCTCACGCATCCAGGTGCTGGTAGGAAGATTTCGCAAAATATTTTCTCTATCCCATTCACAGAGAATGGTTGCTGCCTGGGGGCGTACTCCCAATTTTATTCCCAGGTCAACGATCGCCTGATAATCCGCCGGAACATGATTTCGATTTATGCCCGTGCGGTAGGGTTGCTTTTGTTTAGTACCGTCTTCTCCTGACCACCAGCCGACATCATCAATAACGATCTGAATGGGCATAGGTATTATCACATTCAATTTATCAATACTAACGGGTCCCGATCCATAACCAGCAACAAAATTTGAAGCGGCAAGTCCGGCACCTATTATTGCAGATTTTTTAGCGAATTCCCGTCTGTTCATAGTATGCAAAATCTTTTTTAATTCGTGATTGAATGTCGTTGAAATAAGCGAAAAAAATTTAATTTCTTAGCGCCGCTTTTTTGAACCTTTGGAATCGGGCTGTTTACTTCCCACTTACAAGGCCACAATCACTTTTAGTAAGGTGTTTTGAACAACAATAACACGGAGATACACGGAGATGAATACAGAAGATTCACGGAGAAATTATCATTTTCACATTGACCCATTCACACTTTCACTATAGCACGGGCGTTCACATTTCACGATTAACGATTCCATTGCTGGCCGTATCGCATTCTTTCGACCTGGTGCTGGAGTATGAAGTGATCAGCAGCAGCGTGTCGGTATAAGCCAGCAACGCCTGAAATTATCTATGGATCAATTGCAGTGACACTTACCCGTTCCAAAAAAAATCAATTCAAATGTTCAGCCAGAATCTTATTTAATTCTACTAATTCGATATCATATCCAGGTATTCTTAAACTGTCGTAGATCAGCTTACCATTTCTGTCGACCAGACAGATTCTTGGAGTATGTTTGTTGCCTAACTTATTATAAAGATCAGCATCATTATATATATGAATCCAGTCCATTCCAAATTTCATCAATGTATTTGTATAATCTGCGTAAACTTTAGACGGCAATGCTACAGAAACAATCTGGAGCTGGTCTGAATGATACTCCTCACGAACTTTCCTGATCTCCGGTAACTCTTTCATGCAGGGTGAACACCAGGTAGCCCAAAAATGTAACAATACATATTGCTTTCCCTGGAAATCAGAAAGTTTAAATTTATTTTTATTGATTCGGTTGAATTGAAATCTATTGTATAAGGCTCTTCTTTATCAGGCCGATTGAGGTGCAAAGATTCGTTAATAAAATTTCCTTCATCTGTCAACCTGAATTCTTCAGAAAAAGTACTGAATACGGCAATCAATGAGTCTGATGAAACAATTGAATATTTCGCGATGTCTTCCCGAAATGTGTAAATGGAATAATAGGAAGTCTTGTTGCTGATAACGTATTCAAGTTCTTTCCTTCTCATGGCGTTCACAAGTTCTATACTCTTACTTTGTACACCAGCATCCCGATGCTCTCCCATGATCTGATCAATATGCTTGCTTTCATAATCCACAGCAATCTGCCGTTCGGCCTGGATATGGTTGTTTAGCTTTATTTTTTCATCCTTGAAGTCGAGAATATTTCTGGTTTTGTAGTTATGAAATGGGTATTCCTTTTTATCCGCTTCAAGAAAAGTTATAGTTGCCGGACTATCATTGATAAAAAATTCATTTGAAAAACTTACATAAGACGGGTCAGTTATAAATCGGAAATTTAATACCGCATAAATGGAGTAGTAGTCGCCCTCAAATACAAGCCTGTTTACCTTTTTTGATATTGGAGAAATTTTTTTTGAACCTTTCACATCTTTCAGCCATACTTCTACTTTATCGACATCAATTCCAGGGGGAAATTCAGCTGTTAAATAAAAATGTTTTTGAGCGTGTAAATTATCGGTTGAAAGCATGTAAAAAACAACGAAGAGAAAAAATAAGGGAATTTTGTTTGTCATGAGGTGTTTTTTTGAGGTTTGGCAATGATTGGCGCTAATGTTCCAGTTATTTATGCGGGCCGGGACTTCCGTGTTAATGTCGTTAGATTGTCCGGGCACTCACTTTGGTGATTAAAGCTAATCTCTGAATGACCAAAAAACTGAAGTTCGGTCAGTCTCGCCTGAGGCGAGACAAATGCTGATGGCCTATTCCGTCTGCCGGGATTGCATAGGAGCTGAATGTTGGCTGTTCGGGTATTTTTCTTACGGATATTCAAATCCAAATTCATAATATCGCAATTTGTCTTTGCAGAAAGTATATGTCGCATAATAAATAGGCATATTGTTACTTTCTAAAATGTTTGTTTTGCTGTCATTTGGAGTTTCTATTCTGTAGTAAAGTTCAATACATTCTCCTGTACTGTCAACCACTGCATAGCAATTTCCAAGTTTGCCTATAACTTGCTCTTTTGTCATACCAAGTTTAATTCCTTTCTCTGTTTGAAACGTCTCTGCATCTAATTGTTTGTAACCGTGGTCGGCTTTGTCAGAATATGAAACACTAAAAATAGAAATTTGATTTTTCCCGTCTCCCGGATGTTGCGTTAATGTAAGTGTTTCAGCATCCATAAGTGAATAGAAATGATATTGTTCTCTTTCGTCAACTTTGTTGTCTGTTCCAATAACTTTATCTGCACTTTTAGAAATTCGCAAACTTATTCCGCAAAGTGAAGTGTCTGGTTCAGAAAAGTCACATTTCAGATTTCTTAGTTTTTGAATTACTTCTCCTAATAATCGTTCGTGTTTGTCTGGTTCAGGAACAAGTTCAAACCTGTCGTTTTTGTCAACACTTTTTGACTGAGAATTATTGCAATTTGTCAAAAGAAAAGTGACGAATATGAGTTTCAAAAGATTTTTCATAGTCCTTGTTGGGATGTGTCTGTTTGCCCTACCGCTAACACATTACAAATGCCCGGTCAGTCTTGCCTGATGTTGCTTGCCGTTTAGTGTCATGTCAGTCGACTACGAACTTTAATCATGTCCTGTGTTATGTAAACAGCCCGAAAGCGTCTCGCTTTCAATCCGTCATATAGTTGCTTGTCGCCTGTCCATAGAATTCCTTTTAAATATCTCGTCAGGGCTACAAAGGCTATGTCGTCCACGTCAATTTCTGCCACTAAGGCTTCTGCTTTTTCCCAATTGCTTTGTGGTATCAATTCTTCGTTGATGAATGTAAGTTTGGACAGCATCTTGTCGTAAGCGGTTTCTAATTCAAGATCTGTCAATTTAGAAATCTTTTTGAGCTTGTTCCAATGCTTACGAATTTCAAAACGCATATATTGATTGCTGTAAAAGTCAAAGATGCTGTCAGAGTTAAAAATAAGGTCACCAATTGTCCCTTTTGAATTTAGCAGGCAAGAGAAAATAATGTTAGTGTCAACAATTATTTTCTTCATTTAATGAAGCGTTTACGGTTCTTTTTCCACCAACCTTTTTTTACATTATTTGCAAGTTTATCAACCTGTTCTTGTGTCGCTTTTGAATTAGCAGTTGCTTCTTTATATGTGAGATAGTCAATAAGACGTTGCAGTCCAGTCGTGTCCACCGATGCTGGCAAACGAATGATTATCTCTCTGGATGTTCTTTCTATCAACATAACCACTTTACTTTTGTCAATAAAATTAATGAAATTGCCTGGTTTTTTCAAATGCAAAAGCTGCAGAACCAAATGGCAAGCAACGTATAAGTTTTACGTAATATCTCAAATTACCTCCGACTTTTAACAACAATATCCCGAATTACCTATCCTAATCATTTACTCCCGATTCTATCCGACATTAATCAATTAATTCCCACTTCCCCCACCAATTTGACCTTAATTTTACCAAGTGAATTTATCGACAAAATTACTGGACTCACTGGCCAATGCGCCGGGTATTGATTTAGAAACTTTTGTGGCGGTGCATGAAAGGGAAGACCAGGTGCATTCGATCCGTTTGAATCCGATGAAGATACCAACGGGCGCTGATAATGGGGGAGAGTTGGTACAATTGCAATCAGGTTATTGGAATGGCAGCGCTTACAAAATACCCTGGAACACAGATGGCCGCTATTTGTCTGAACGGCCGAAGTACACATTGGATCCGCTCTTGCACGCGGGCGCCTATTATGTGCAGGAAGCGTCGAGTATGTTTATCGGTTATGCGGTCAGGGAAGTGCTGGGGAAGCAGCGGCAACTGAAAGCACTGGATCTCTGTGCGGCGCCGGGAGGGAAGTCGACAGTACTGGCCGCATCGCCCTCGTTCGACCTGGTGCTGGCAAATGAAGTGATCAGCAACAGGGTGTCGGTATTGTATGAGAACGTCGTGAAATGGGGAAGTCAGCATTTGCTGATCAGTCAGAATGACCCCGCCGATTTTCAGCGGCTGCCGGAATTTTTTGACCTCATGCTGGTGGATGCACCCTGCAGCGGCAGCGGACTCTTTCGTCGCGATCCGGATGCGATGAAAGAATGGTCGCCGCGCAATGTGGAAATGTGCAGCGCGAGACAACAAAGGATTTTGCACGATGCACTGCCGGCATTGAAAGAAAACGGGATATTGATTTATTCCACCTGCTCTTATTCGAAAGCAGAAAATGAAGATATTCTCGATGTGCTGGTGCAGAAACATGGACTGGAATCCATTGCATTAACTGTTCCGTCGGCCTGGGGGATTATACAAACACAGTCGGACAAAACCAACGCATACGGGTACCGTTTTTACCCGGACAAAGTCAAAGGTGAAGGATTTTTTATGGCGGTGCTACGGAATACCAGGGCTAACGGGTATGGCAGTCCGAAAATCGCGAAACTGGAAAAAGTCGATACGGGATCGATAGCAATTGCACAACCCTGGTTGACAAATCCGGAGAAATTGTTTTTCTTTCGAAAAGAAGACCAGATGTTGGTGTCGCCGGCGGGGATAGAGGAGGAGTTGCATCTGCTGGCGGGTAGTCTGAATGTACGGAAGTCGGGTGTGCGTATCGGACAAATCATGAAGAACAGTTTGGTGCCGGATCATGAGCTGGCACTAAGCGGAATGGTGAATGAAACCGTATCGCGGATTGAAATGGACCGGGAGATGGCTTTGCGGTACTTACGGAAGGAGAATTTTATGCCGCCAGGGGTGGAGATTGGATGGCACCTGGTCACGTTTAAAGGGCTGGGATTGGGATGGATGAAGGTGATGGCGAATAGGGCGAATAATTATTATCCTGTCGAATGGAGAATACGGTCTTGATTTGGATTTTTTGGATTAGGGGATTTTTGGATTGGGGTTAGATCGATTAGAGGGTTTTAAGGCGCTGCGCTCGGGGAAGGTGCGCTTAGCACGGAAGTATTTTTAGCCGGGGAGGCGGTGGGGCGGGAAGAAATACATTTCTTAAGTTAATCGCATTCCTGACACACCAGCAAATCCATTCGCAACTCTTCTTTTAAAGCGAAGCGCCTTTTCAAAACTTCATTACCGCCTCCCCGATTCACCGGCAAAACAAAGAAGCCCGTGCGAAGCACGCAGGATGAGAAGAAATACATTTCTTAAGTTAATCGCATTCCTGACACACCAGCAAATCCATTCGCAACTCTTCTTTTAAAGCGAAGCGCCTTTTCAAAACTTCATTACCGCCTCCCCGTCTCACCGGCCAAGCAAAGAAGCCCGTGCGAAGCACGCAGATACTTTCACTCGCCCGGGTTTTCGCCTGAAGACAATCCATCATATTCGCTCCGGGCACCGTCAAGTACCTGCCTTACCACCGCGAAATTCTCAGCCGTCGGTAGCGGATTAATGTATTTTCTGATGATATTCCGGTGACGGTACATCACCACCGTGCTGACATCGGGATTGAGTTTATTGAGGTTCATGTCGCTTTCGCGGTCATCCAGGGAAGGCACATAAGTGAGGGCAGTATTCACGAGGTTGAGTTTTTTACCCAGGGCCTCGAGCTCGGTTTGGCGTTTTTGTTTGTCGTAGCCATCCGGATTGCCATATACAAAGTAGGCCTTGAAATATTTTTTCCGGGCGGCACTTCCCTGTTCGGCGAAGACCAGCCATTTTTCAATCGCCGGCCAGTCGGGTTTATTGCCTACGAAATAGATCCATCCTGCATATCGCCCGTACTTGCACACCGGACAGGTACGCGATCCTTTGTCGGGACCCCAGGCGTGGAAGGGGCCGATGGAGGGTTGGTCTTCGCCAATACTTAACCCGGATTGATTGGGATTTATTGGATTCACGGGATTACCGGGATTGTTTGAATTATTTTGAATGGCTGGATCTTTAGGATTCAAAGGGTAATTAGGGATGTTGAGACCGCATATGATATTGTGTTCGGCGATTTGTTTTTGGCCGTCGTTTAGTACTCTTAGTACACCGCTTCCGGCGCGGTTTTCCATGGCTTTGCGGAGGGGAGTGGTGAATAAGGGATCATCGTCGAATTGCAGATCGTCGATATAGTATTCATTGATGCCTGGCTCTATGATCGCAATATGAATATGCGCCGGAATCTTTTCACCCGGATAGGGCGAGGGCCTGACGGTATACAAGGCATATTTGCCCGTCGCATCAGTTTTCATCCAGCCGCGGATATGGCCGTGTCGTATAGCGGCAGCGGGTACACCTGCACCTTTGGAATAGTACCCGGCATTGTCGGTCTGCCAGTAGTAGATGATGACGTCTTTTGCGGGTGTGATGCCATCACGCTGGTACACGGTGCCGGTGACTAATAGTTTTTGTCCTGCTTCAAACCATCCGGCACTGGTATCGACATTGTTGATGGTTTCGGGTTTGCCGACATAAACGATATCGTTTCCTTCGAAGGGCCCGCCAATTTTTGGACCATTGGAAGCAGGAGCTTTGGTGTTCGCAGTCTGCTGACCGCTGCAGGAAGAAATCAGGAGTAAAAAAGTCGTTGCAATCAAAAGGGAAAATTTCATCGCGGATTATTTTTTACAAATCTGCGTGTTGAAGGCGCTGATAACAAACGTTATGCGCCCACCGGATGTAATAATGCGTTAAGCTGAGTGGATCAGTCCAGATTTTTTAAATGCTGCCACATAGTTTCGGCTCAGTCTGACGAGAGATTCATTTTGCATACTGATATCGTAGTCACCATTTCCGCGCGACTTGATAGATTTCACAAAGAGGAGATTGACCATCGCTGATTTATGAACACGAATGAATGTCGTGGGCGGAAGTAATGCTTCGAGCGACTTGAGGGTGACGGCATGATAATGTTTTTTGTCGGCCGTTTGCAGCAGGCAATACGGAGGTGAGGCTGTGATGACCTGTATCTCTGCTATCGGTACAATTATTTTTTGCGCGCCATTGGAAATAGTGAATGATTCGGGTAGAACATTGGGAGAGAGAAGGGTGGCAGATGGCTGGTTTTTCCAGTATAAGGTGATAGCGGTGCCGGTATAAAAAAGCAAGTATTTCAGCAGGTCTTCAGAAAGCGTGTACAGGAAAGTTTTGTTTGGCGTGTAAAAATGATCCATGAAAAGCAGGGAATAAAAATAGACGGTCAGCGCGAAAATAAGGGCGTGAATGAATGTCATTGTTATGATAGAAACAACAGCCAGGAAAAAGCGCTGAGTGATGTTGAGGTAACTGAAATGTTTTAAAATGCGGATCTGTGCATAAATCAATACCGGAAAAAATAACCAGAACGAACGGAACAGCAGCGATTCGCCGAGGTAAAATGCACCGTCCTGGAAGGAGGACACGAGGAAGTCCTGCAGGGATGACAGGAGCAGCAACAGCAAAATCGCGGCGATGACGGTTTTGCGATTGAGGAGGGAATTGAATTTATTGGTATGAATTTGTTGGGACATTTTCATAGTATAAATGTACGTGATTAGTATTTGCGGATTGGATAAGGCGCTTCGCTTTGGAAAGGTGCGCTTAGCGCGGAAGTTTTGCCGGGGAGTCGGGGAGGCGGGAAGAAATACAATTCTGAGTTTTACAGTAATTCTGTCTCACACGGCAAGAAAAGTTGTACAGCTTCTTCCAAAGCGAAGCGCCTTTCAAAACTTCTTTCCAGCCTCACTCGCCTCACCGGCGAAAAAAATACTTCCCGTCTGAACGTCTTCCCGGCCGGTATTGGCTGTTCAAAGGAACAGCCAAATTTAACAATATAGCTGCTTCCATCCCTCAATTGTTCTCATCTCAATAAGTTGTATTTTTATCCCCTAAAAGCAAAATATCCCAAAAAGGTCCCGATCCGAAAAAGAACCAAATGAAGAAACTGTACTCCATCATCCTGACTTGTTTTATTGCTGTTGCTGCCATTGCCCAATCCAACCTGGAAATCCAGCAAGAAGCTGGCAAAGTGTTCCTTCTCCATAAAGTGGCTCCGAAAGAAAACTGGTACAGCATCGGCCGGTTATATAATATCAGTCCAAAAGAAATCGCCCCATACAATAATACCACCATGGAAAAAGGGCTGTCGATCGGACAACCGCTGAAAATTCCGCTGAGTGCAGTTAACTTTTTACAATCCGGACAGCCGGCAGGTGATGAAGTGGCGGTGCCGGTATATCATACTGTAAAAGAAAAAGAAGGGCTGTACCGTATTGGCCAGTTATATAATAAAGTTCCTGTTGAACAGTTGCGGGTTTGGAACGGATTGGCTTCTGATGAAGTCAGCAAAAACATTCGCCTGGTGGTGGGATACCTGAAAGTGAAAAAAGATTTGTCATCGCTTGCAGCTGGCGGCAAAACAAAAGTGGGTGGTGCAGTAGATGCAGCGCCGCAAACCAAACCAGCCGTCAAAGAGCCGGAACCAACTGTCGTTAAAACAGAGAAAAAACCTGATCCGGTTGTAGTGACAGAAAAGAAACCTGTTAAAACGGAATCTGCGCCACCAGTGACTGCTGCTCCTCCTCAAAAAGCGGAACCCCAGCCGGTAAGGACGGAGCCGGTTGCTCAACCTACGGCTTCAGTTAACAATGGAGAAGGAGGTGCTTTCGGTGGTATCTATAATGAACAATCAAGATCGGGTGGCAATCCGGAAACGGTTAACGGCGCAGCCGCGATATTTAAAAGCACGAGTGGCTGGAAAGACAGTAAATATTACGCATTGATGAATAAAGTGCTTCCCGGCACTATCGTTAAAGTGATCAATCCTGCGAACAGTCGTTTCGTATATGCCAAGGTGCTAGGAGAGATTCCGCCGGGCAGAGAGAATGAGGGATTGTTGATTCGGATCAGCAATGCGGCAGCGTCTGAATTGTCGTTGGATGAAGGCGGCAAGTATGATTTGCAGTTGAGTTGGGCGAGAAATTAGTTGCGGGTAAAACAGCCGCTGCTGGTTGTAATTAAATTAAAAATCCGCAATAGAAAATTTGATGTTTGTTAACCCGCTGCTCTGTTTGCAAATAATTTTTCTTTCTTAAATTATTGATTTAATTATCGGCACCGCGCCGTTGCGAGCCCTGAAAGGGCGGGCAGAATATAGCGAGGGGCAACGCCCCTCGATCAATGTAACAAATTGTATTCAAGCCCTGAAAAGGTGCAAGACCAACATGATTAATTTACGCCTTCTTAACCTTTTCGATTTGAATCGTGGATCTTGTAATTGGCCAACTTTCTTAATTCAAAGCTTCATTTTCAATTTGGAAACCCGCCGATTTTCCGATGGGCGTTGCCCATCGCTGGTGTATTTCCGCCTTTTCAGGGCTCGCTACGGAGCAGCACTTATGATAAAATAAATAACACATCATTCCGAAATTTTTATTGAAAACTCAACTGCTACTAATCTGCACCAATGGTCTTTCGCCCCTTCGGGGCTTATTTTCTTATTGCTGCCGTATTCGAGGGGCTTCACCCCTCGCTATATTCTGTCGCCCTTTCAGGGCTGGCATATTAAATGTGCAAATTCATAGCGACTGTTAAATTGTTAACCGACTAAGAAATTCGAGATTAGTAATTAAATTAAAAATCCGCAATAGAAAATTTGATGTTTGTTAACCCGCTGCTCTGTTTGCAAATAATTTTTCTTTCTTAAATTATTGATTTAATTATCGGCATCGCGCCGTTGCGAGCCCTGAAAGGGCGGGCAGAATATAGCGAGGGGCAATGCCCCTCGATCAATGCAACAAATTGTATTCAAGCCCTGAAAGGGTGCAAGACCAACATATCACGATTTGGATTTTTTGGATGAAGGGATTGAACAGCCGATTTAACGGCTTATGATTTTGATATACTTATTAGTTGGTCATTTTCAATTTACTGTTTGCGTATTTGCTTTTAACCTGGAACTTAAAACTTACACTTATACTGTCACGATTGGGATTTTTTGGATGAAGGGATTGAACAGCCGATTTAACGGCTTATGATTTTGATATACTTATTAGTTGGTCATTTTCAATTTGCTGTTTGCGTATTTGCTTTTAACCTGGAACTTAAAACTAGTACTTATACTGTCACGATTTGGATTTTTTGGATGAAGGGATTGAACAGCCGATTTAGCGGCTGATGATTTTATATACTTATTAGTTGGTCATTTTCAATTTGCTGTTTGCGTAATTGCTTTTAACCTGGAACTTAAAACTTACCACTTATACTGTCACGATTGGGTTTTTTTGGATGAAGGGATTGAACAGCCGATACAGGTTGTGCGTTTTATACATGCACATCACTTTCATCACCTGGTTTTTGGACCCAGAGTGCCCCAAAGGAACAAAGAACACTGATGAAGTGCGAAGTGCGAAATTTGAAGTGTGAAGTGAACAGCCAATACAGGGTTACTATCTGTATTGGCTGTTTATTGACGATTGACGATTGACGATTCACGATTCACGCAGGAGACGGCTGTTATTTCACCCATTGACTTATTCACCCATTCACCTGGCTTTTCCCTGATAGTAATCCAGGATCTTCGTGCGCAAAACATAATCGTAACGGGCTATGATAAGGTTGATCTGTGAGCGGTCGCGGTTATTCCTAGCTGTTAGGTACTCTACTGAATTCAACACGCCTTCATTAAAGCGGATTTCAGCAGCGCGAAAAGATTCATCAAATGCTTTGACCTGTTCGAGTAAAACTTTATGACGGTCGGCAGCGGTGTTCATATTGAGATAAGCCTGCTCAATATTCTGCTGTAATCTTGTACGGGTATTTTTTTCTACTACCTGGTTGTTTTCCAGATTCACCTGCGCAAGCTTCACACGATTTCTGTTTCGCAAGGCATTAAAAATCGGTATGTTCAGATTCAATGCGAAGGAACTGAAAATATTATTTTTTAATTGTTCGGAATATGTCAGTTTCTGACTGGTGAAATTGCTGATTTGTTTAACAACCGGCGATTGTGAACCATTAACGACTACGTAGTCTGAGCTGATCACTTCTGAATTATTAACGAAGACATCCTGGCGTGCTGCGCTGGAAATATTGGAAGTACCACCGGCACTGAATGTTAATGAAGGAAATTGTTGTCCCCGCGCCACTTTCACCTGTTTCTCCGCACTCAATGTTCTCAACGCCACTGCCCTGATCTGTGCAAATTTTTCGAGCGCTGTTGCATAGATTTTATCAGACGTTTCGCCGTAGCTGGCTAAAAACTCAGCAGGATTAAATTTCTGCAGCGTGAAGTTTTTTGTATAGGGAACATTCAGCAACTGGCACAAACTAATCTTCGCTGTTTCCACTCTGTTTTGATTGTTTATGATCGACAATTCATCATTGGCCAGTTGTCCTCTTAAATCGGATAACAGATAAGGGGCAATACCACCGTTTTCATTAAGTATCACGAGGCGTTCCACCTGCTTGCGACTAAGTTCGGCCTGTGCAATAGTTTGGATCAAAAGATCTTCACTGCTTAGTACATCCAGAAAGGCAAGGATGATATTTAAAGTAAGATTATCCTTCGCCTGTTGCAAATCCATCTTAGAAGCTTCGTATGCCAATGCATTTTGCTTTACAGCATTATGCAGCGATAAACCTGCAAATAATGGCAACGTACTTTGTGCATTATAGTTGGCGAAATCCACCCGCTGATTGATGTACGAGTTGGTAAACGGGTCAATACTTCTACCCTGGTTGATACCATGTCCCACATAAGCGTTTAAATCTGGTAGCCGATTTAGCTGTGACTGGTGCCAGCCAATTTCACTTACTTTCATATCGAGGCGACTCTGCTGCACATCGATATTGTTTTTTATGCCGAGAGCAATTGCCTGGTCGAGCGTTAATTCTCCCGCCGGAAGCGGGTCCTGTGCATTCGTCACCTTACTGACACTGCATTGCAGTATCAATAAAAAAATAATAGTCCTTTTACGCATAGCGCATCTGTTTTTCGTGTGTCCTTAATGTTGAATATGTCCGTCCAGTAAATTAATTATCCTTGATCCGTATGTTGCATTTTTTTCTGAATGCGTCACCTGGATGATGGTTACACCACCCTTATTCAACTCTGCAAATAATTCCATGATCTCTTCGCCTTGTTTTGAATTGAGATTGCCGGTAGGTTCATCAGCCAATAGCAATTCAGGTTTGGCAATCAATGCGCGGGCAATGCCTACAAGCTGTTGTTGTCCGCCGGAAAGCTGCGTTGGAAAGAGATCTTTTTTTCCTACGATATTAAAACGATCGAGCATATCGGCCACCATTGCTTTTCTTTCAGTGCCTTTAATATCCTGGTAGATCAATGGAGTTTCAATGTTTTCGTATACAGTGAGTTCGTCGATCAGGTGATAAGCCTGGAATACAAAACCGATATATCTTTTGTATAATGCTGTTTTACTTTTTTCTTTGAGCTGATGTACATTTTCGTGTAAGAATTGATAACTTCCTTCACTGGGTTCATCAAGCATTCCAATAACATTCAGCAGTGTTGATTTTCCGGAGCCTGATGGGCCCATGATTGAAATGAATTCGCCCTTTTGTACTGTGAGGTTGATGTCCTTCAAAATAAAATTACGCCTTCCGCCTTGTTCGATCCATTTACAGATTCCTTTCAATTCAAGTAACATACAATTATTTGTTTTTTATTCGCTTCTTAATGCCTTAACAGGATTGGCGCTTGCCGACCTGATCGTTTTAATACTCAAAGTTACTAATGCAATCAGCAACATTCCGCAAATGGTTACTGCAAAAATCCACCAGCTGAAATCTGTACGATAAGAATAGTCCAGCAGCCATTTGTTCATTGCAAACCATGCCAGCGGCGCTGCGATGATAAATGCCAGTAACACCAGTGCAAGCAAATCTTTCGATAACAAAGAAACAATTTGTGTAACGGATGCGCCCAGCACTTTTCGTACTCCAATTTCTTTGGTGCGTTGATTGGTGGTGTACATTACCAAACCTAACAGGCCGAGGCAACTGATGAAAATACACAAGCCGGTAGACCATTTCAACAAACGGGAAATATTCTGTTCTGATTTATAAAATGATGCAATGGTTTCATCAAAAAATTCCGCTTTAAAATCATCATCCGGATACAATTCTTTGTAGGCTAATTCCACTTTGGTTAGAATATTTTTCCAACTGTCGGGATCAGGTCCGCGTGGCGGAAGCAGTAAATGAATGGTATAACTGTTTTTGGCTGCAGATGAATATGCCAGCGGTTTAATAGGCTCCAGAGTTGACTTGGTATGGAAATCACTGATCACGCCTGAGATAGGCACTTTGAAATCTCCTTCCATAAATTTACCTACTGCATCTGCCGGATTTTTAAATCCTAAAAATCTTGCATAGGTTTCGTTGATATAATATTCTTTAATGGTGTCGCTGTTGGAAAGTGGTTTTCCTGCAATCATTTTCATTCCATACAAATCGAAATAACTGCTGTCAGCATATTTCTTTTCCACCATCGTTTCGATTTCTTTTTTGCCATCATGGAATTTTAAGGTATTCGTAGATGTATTATTTGAAGCAGGAGAGGAGCCTGCCAAACTGAATTTCCTGATTTCAGGAATGGCTTTTATTTTGTCCAGCAATACAAAACGCCTGTTGTCAGGAACATCAGAGAAAAAATTCCAGCGGGTATTAAAATAAACAATGGCTTCTTTATTGTAACCCAAATCTTTATTCATTGAATAAGAAATCTGTTTACTTACGACAAGAGTTGCAATAATCAGGAATTGTGCAATGATAAACTGTGTGATCGTTAAGGTTTTTCTCAACCATGTTTTGCGGGTCATTGATGCACCGGCAGCTATTTGATTTTTGAGCACCTCTACCGGTTGAAAACGTGTTAAGAAAAACGACGGATAAGTTCCCGCCAGAATCGTAACCAATAAAATTAGTACAATAATAAAAACCCAAACATGTGGTTGATTGAGCGACGCGAAACTTATACCCTTTGGAATAAAATCAGCAAATACTTTTATGATCCATGGTGCTAATGCGATAGACAGCAGCGCAGCTACAAATGTTAACAGGAATGCTTCCGTCATGAACTGACCAATGAGCTGGAATTTAGTACTGCCCATAGTTTTCCGGATACCAATTTCTTTCGCCCGCTGTGCAGCCTGTGCGGTGGTAAGGTTGACAAAATTGATACAACCCAATAAAAGAAGGAATGCAGCCACCGCCAGCAAACCCCATAGCGTTGGTTTATGTGCGAGTCTGCCGTTGTCGAATGCACCGTAGTCGTGATTAAAATGTATATCACCAAGTGACTGAAGCTGGTGTTCGGTCTGGTCTTTTTCTTTAGGATTTTCTTTATTTTTTTCCCTGTACTTTTCCCTGATTGAAGCAATTTGTTTTGTTAACTGAGATGTTTGAACACCTGGATTAAGTTTTACAAATAACTGGCAGGAGGAATTAATACTGCCCCACTGATCCCAGCCGATATGTTCTTTTAATCCTGTATTGTCGATAGTTGATTTTGAAATAAATTCCTGGAAAGTGAAATCTGAATTATGGGTGAAGAATTTTACGACTCCTGCTACAGTGGTATTGACGGAATCATCATAGGTGATGGTTTTTCCAAGCATCTCTGTAAAAGGGATATTCCCGAAATATGTTTTTGCACGTTCTTCAGTAATCACCACCTGGAATGGATCCTTCAGCGCAGTTTGTGATGAACCTGCAAGCCATTCGTAATTGAAAATTTTAAAATAATTTTCATCTGCATAAATCAATCCTTTTTGTTTTTTGAATAATGCGGGCGACTGGCTGCCTATCTGTGGTACGGAAACTCTTGTTTCGTAAGTAGTGATAAATTGTGATGCTTCTTCTATACCTGTAGTTTCTTCCTTTACTGCTTTTGCTGTGGGATATGGAACGCCGGAATTGCGAATGGTCAGGTCTGGAAATTCCATTTTGGATACTACCCTGTAAATCCGGTCACCATTTTTATGAAATTTGTCGAAGTTCAATTCATGCTGAACGATCAGGTAAATCACCAATGCTGCACTCAGGCCAATGGCCAGACCAGAGATATTGATCAATGAAAAGGAAAAATTCCTTTTAAGAGAACGAAAGCCGGTTTTGAAGAATGTTTTCAGCATAATGTGCAGGTGTTGGTGATTCGGTTCCAGTCACAATTTCCCCCCGGGTTCCTTTTATTTCCTGAATTATGCCAGAATGAAAATCCTTTACAGGCAAGGGTTTTAGGCTTTTCAGGAGGGGTGGGGTGTACGGAAACGGACACTTTGTGTACGTTTCTGGTTGCAGGTTGAACAGCCGGTACTAGTTGCAGGTAGAACAGCCGTAGCTGGTTGTTGGTAGAACAGCCGTTGCTGGTTATCTAAAAAAATGTAATAACTCATACTCAAAGCTTTTTTCGGCCACAGAGTTTAACGGAGGTTTGAGGTAAGCAGAGGAACAGCCAATACAGAGAATCTCCATTCAACTCAAAATCTCAACTTGATAGGCTAATACCATAAAACTTACAACTGCTAACCTGTATTGGCTGTTTCAACCAGCAACCAGCAACCAGCAGCACCGGCAATGGCGCTGTTGGACGGGTTGCTTACAAGCTCCTGATTGAATAATGGGAATAACTGTTTTGAATTTGTACCCGATGCATCAACCACCAAAATATTTTCTTTATTGAAGCCTGGGTTTTTGCCGGTCATAAATTTCACCTGGCTCAGCATTATGATAGTAGAGGAAATCAAACCGATGGATAATACAAATTGAAATGTGACAAGCGATTTTGTAAACAGATTTGAACCGCTGAGTTTTGTTTTTCTTTTGAGTACATCTGTCGGTTAAAATTTCGAAATCACCCATGCAGAATATCTTTCCGCAAGGGACGGGAAGGGGATTTGGAACAGCCGCTCAGGAATGGATTTTACATACTATTTTAAGCAAGCGGTTTTTAAAAACTTCCTCACCGCCTTCTCGTCTCCCCGGCAAAAAACGCCTTGTAAGCGCGAAGCGCTTTTGAAAATTATGGTAATGAAGTATTTGAAAAACGCTCCGCTGGGAACAATTGTCCGCATTGGGATTTATGGGATTTGAAGATTATTGGATTGGGGGAAGAATTATGTAGGAAGTATAAAGTGAGAAGTAAAACAGCCAATACAGTTTTTGTATTGGCTGTTTTCTACCGTCTACTGTCTACTGTCTACTTCATCGACACACTCACTCTGCCGCTGCTGGCCCTTACTGTTACTGAAGTTCCGCCGCCATTCACTGCACCTTCAATTTCATCTTCTTCAATATCACCTTTGAAATTGGCGAGGTTTTCAGTTTTCACTCTGTCACCGGAAATTTTCATGTCATATCCTTTGTTAGCAGGTAACACTAAAGAAATGCTTCCGCCGGAATTGCTGAGTTTTACATATTTACCTGGCGTTGTTACTGCAACATTTACATTGCCTCCGCTGGTAGATGCTTCCACATCACACGATAAATTTTCGAGACGAACATTTCCACCACTGGTGTGCGCTTCCAGTTCACCACTGATATTAGAGCCGCGTACATTTCCACCGCTGGTTGTAGCATCAATGTTTCCTTTCAATGCAGTCAATTCAATTGAACCTCCTGAAGTAGATAATCTCATTTGTCCTGAACAATTTTCTGCATCAATGTTTCCGCCGCTGGTGGTGAGGTCTAACTTATTATCTGATTGCTGTACTTTGATATTGCCACCTGAAGTGCGGCCTTTAACATCACCTGAAAGTTTATTGATGTTCAGGTTGCCACCGCTGGTAGTGAAATCCTGGCGACCGGTTAATTCTTCGAGGTTTATATTGCCACCGCTGGTGGTTAAATTCGTTTCAGTATTTTTTGCAACATAGATATAAAATGAAATGGAAAGCGCATTGTTCCAATTCATATTCTTTCTCTTTGTTTTTGCTGAAGCCACTAATTTCTGTCCGCTCATTTCCACTTTTACATCATAATCTTCCGCCAGCCTTTTCTGAATTTCGTCTTTAGATAATTCTTTTTTGGAGTTGCCGGAACGTACAAAAACTTCCACTCTTGCCTGTCCGCTGGCTGTTCCACTTACCGAAATATTTCCACCTGAAGTGGTGGATTCTACTGACTTAATTTCTGAAGCACTAAATTCCTTTGTCATGTAAGGTGCCGAATCTGGTCCTTTCTGAGCGGTTGCTATCATTGCCATTGGTAAAACCAGCAGGCTGAACATAAGCTTTTTCATTGTACTTGTCTTTGGTTTATGGATGTTATACTGAATAGACACAGGCCACCTTTCGATGTTGCATCACGCTGCCCGTAACTATTAATTACTTTTGAACATGTGTTACGAATGGAACAAACAAAAGTTACACTTCATCAAATTTTTTATTTGGCTTTCCTCTTTTCTGTATCAGCATTTTTGTATTCCACTTTACCTATTGCTATCTACCCAATTGTATCGGCTGTGCACGTAAAACGTAAAACTTACAACGTAAAACCTGTATTGGCTGTTTCTATTGCCTATTGCCTCCTGCCTATTCTGCCCGCAAACTGCTCACCGGGTTCGCCACTGCCGTCTTAATCGCCTGGAAACTCACCGTAATCAACGCAATCAAAATCGCCATGCAACCTGCCACCACAAATATCCACCAGCTCAACGGTGTACGGTAGGCGAAATTCTTTAACCAGGTATTGGTGGCTAATATCGATAACGGCGCAGCCACAACAAACGCAATCAATACCAGCACCAGGAAATCTTTTGATAATAGCGTAAACAATGTACCGGAACTGGCCCCCAACACTTTGCGGATGCCCATTTCTTTTGTACGTTGTTCGGCTGTGAACATGGCCAGTCCAAGCAATCCTAAGCAAGAAATGAAAATCGCCAGGAAAGCAAATGAATTGGTCAGTTTTCCCACAATGACTTCACTCTTATATAATTTCTGATATTCTTCGTCTGAAAACTGGTAAGTGAATGGAAACTGTGGGTTCACATCTTTCCAGATTTTTTCAATACTGGTCAATGCCTGTCTGGTTTTGCCGGGTTCTGTTCTCACTAGTAGATTTCCGTAGCTTATATCTTCTCCAAGTCTTATCACCAAAGGCCTGATGGGCTCATGCATAGATGAGAAATGGAAATCTTTTACCACGCCAATAATACTCCCTTTTTTCTGCCAGAAGGTGAGCCATTTTCCAACAGGCTGATCATAACCAATTAATTTCAATGCCGATTCATTGATTATATATCCAACTGAATCAGATTTAAAATCAGGGGAAAAATCGCGGCCATCAACCATTTGCAGTTTCATGGATTGAATGAAATCGTAACCCACTGCAGCCTGTGTAAACTGATGCATGGCATTGGGGTCTTTACCTTCCCATTCCACGCCACCGGTACCATTACTTATTTCAGTTGGGTTTTGAGTGATACGGGTGACAGATTGAATGCCGGGCTGCTTCAATGCAGCTTCTTTGACCACTTTATATTTTTCTGCCACTGTACCTTCAACCGGAATATAAATCAAATTTTCGCGGTCGTATCCCAGGTTAACATGCTGAACAAAATTGATTTGTTTTGAAACGACAATCGTTCCAATGATTAATATAATTGATAAAACAAATTGGAAAACCACCAATCCTTTTCTGAACCATGCTGCACCGGTACTGAATTTCATTGTACCCTTTAAAACTTTTATGGGTTGAAAGCC
>JANPJC010000079.1:0-40705 GCA_031425315.1 Chitinophagales bacterium | reverse complement strand
CCCACCTTAAGTCTGGATCAAACCACTCCGGGCACCACTAACAGACTTTCTGTACTTACTATAAATGCTACCGGCCAAACAGTCTCGCTTAACCGGCCAGTTCAGGATCTTGGTACACTAAACATTTCGGCTGGCACGCTTACCGACGCCGGTAATCAGATGACTTCTACAGGTACCATCAATTTATCCGGAGGCATTTTTAAATTAGGATCAGCCGGTACTGCAACGATATGGCCTTCCTTTACTACGAATAATATAACGGCTACGGGTACTGTAGAATACGCAGCCGGAGTTGTGCAAACAGTTTCAGGAGTTCCGGCTTATCAAAACCTCACAATCAGTAATACAGCGGGAGCTGTAGCCGGAGCCGATGTTACAGTGAACAGTATTTTGAATGTGTCTGCAGCAAATCCTTCTGCTACAACCGGTGCATTTTCGATGAGCACATTCACTTTAAATATGGGTGCATCAGCTACCAATACCGGTCAGGGGGATGTGACAGGCATTGTAAAGCGTACAACAATTTTGCCTGATATAGAATATACAATGGGTCATGCGAATTCATCTATTACTTTCCCGAATACAGGTACAATCCCTACACAAATGAGTATGAAAATTATCATTGGTGTGGCACCATCATGGAGAGCCGGAATGGTTCAAAGAATATATGATTTCATTCAAACAGGGGGGAGTAACACCAAGGCGCTTATCAGTGCGCATTATCTTGATACGGAGCTTAATGGTAACACAGAAAACAAACTGGTTGATTTTTCGTACCGCACAGCCGGCGCGATAATAACAGAGCATGGCAAATCAAATTTCAATACAACGGAAAATTGGATTGTGTTGTCGAATGTGAATGTCGCTTTCTTCAGTTCCACATTTGGCAATCTTGAATTGTCGTTTGATGAAACTGGTCTGACTGTGCTTACATGGAACGGATCAACAAGTACATCGTGGATTACTGCAACAAACTGGACTCCAAACGGAGGTCCGTCTACCAATACAGTATTGATTATTCCTGACGCTGCCACGACTCCCAATGATCCTTCACTGCCTGCACTGGCAAGTAATGGTTCAGTAACGATAGAAGCCGGTGGAATTGTGAATGCCGATCCGGGATCACAATTATCTTTAAACAATGCAGGCCTCGAGTGGAGTAACAGTGGAACTTTTAACCCCAGTACAAGTACAGTTACGTTTACTCATCCAAGTGCGACGATTAATGGAACAACTAACTTCAATAATGTAGTGATTAGTACTGGTGCTTCTTTGCAAATGTCAACCGGCGCTATCATGCGTATTGGTGGAAGCATTACTAATAACGGCACGTGGAGCGCAGGACTTCTGGAGAATACAATTGAATATAACGGTAATAATCAAACAATACTGGTACCTAATGGTACTACACAGGCATATCACAACCTGATCATCAGTGGCACCGGCACTTCTGTTCTTCCTGCTTCTAATTTGGATATTCGCGGTGATTTGCAGATTAATGGAACAGTAAGCACAACGGGGAATACCATAACGATGGAGGGAAGCACAGTACAAACAATAGGTGGCGCAGGAGCTTTAACGCTGAATAATCTTACGATAAATAACACAACAGGCATCATTGGCTTAACACAAAATCTCAGGGTTAATAATAATCTCACTTTCACCAATGGAAAGATGTCATGGGGTAATAATACCCTCACCATTGCAGGAAACATTACCAATACTGTTGCCAACGGACTGATTGGAAGCAATACAAGCAATTTGATTGTAAACAGTACGGTAAGCCCTGTATTAAGCTTTGATCAATCAGTTAACGGTACCACCAATGTGTTGAATAATCTAACCATCAACAGCACAGGACAGGTACCGGCACTTGGCAGCAATCTGACTATCGGAGGTACGCTTTCGCTCACAGCGGGCAAACTGGCTATTGGCAGTAATACTTTAACCCTGAATGGATCTCTCACAAATGTTGTGAGCCAGGGTTTACGCGGCAGCACGGGTTCCTCACTGGTGATTGCCGGAGGCACAGCCAGCAACCAGCTTTCATTTGATCAAACCACACCGGGAATTTCCAATGCGCTGAATCAACTAACCATGAACAGTACCGGGCGAACTTTGACGTTGCTCAATAATTTAGAGCTCTCTGGAAACCTTGGATTAACCGATGGTATTGTAAACACGAATTCAGCTACGCTAACAATGTTATCAACTGCTGGTTTTAGTGGAGGCAGCGTCCTTTCATATGTTAATGGGCCACTTACCAGGCAAACTAATTCCAGCATCGCCTACGTATATCCACTAGGTAATGGCAATGAATACCATCCGTTCTCTATCATTCCGGCATCGGCATCTGCCAGTTCTTACACAGGTGAATTTTTCATTGCAACACCACCGGCAGGTTCACTGATGGCGCCAACAACTGGCATTGCTAACAACGAATACTGGCAGGTTGCAAAAAATAGCGGTGCTGATGCGCAGGTGGTTTTGAATTATAAAGCAGACAATACCTGGAGTAATGGTAGCCCTGCGGCGCAGGACTTCATATTTGTTACACATTTAAATGGTGGCGTATGGGAACGCGATAATGGAAGTTTAATTCCGGGCAATACCGGTGCCGGCTACACTCCGGTGACCAGTAAACTATTGTCTACCTATTCATCATTCTCATTTGCTTATGGACCAACAGCTTTACTGCCTGTTAGCCTCATCTCATTTGAAGGCTTTAAAAATGACCGCAAAGTTGATCTACGCTGGTCAAGCGCAAGTGAAATTAATTTTGATAAATACACAGTGGAAAGATCTGCCGATGGCAGAATTTTTACATCAATCGGAAATGTTCCCGGCACATCGTTACCACAAATAAATCAATATTCTTTTACTGATCATCTGCCAATAAACGGATCTAATTATTACAGGCTTCGTATGGTTGACATCGATGGAACATTTGCATTCAGCACCGTTATCAGGATTGATTTTACATCATCGCAAAAACTGCTGGTTTATCCAAATCCGTCGAAAGGAAACAACATTCAACTTACCATGAACAATTTCAGTAAAGGTGAATACCGGATGAAAATTTATTCACTGGAAGGAAGAGTAATCATGCAAAATAAATTTATGCATGATGGAGGAAATGGCACCAGAACCATCCAGCTAAACAATGAATTTTCTCAAGGTGTCTATTTTCTATCGATAACAGCAAAGGATAATAAATCCTCTCTTGTTAAAATACAAATTGATTAGCGCCATCATTCACATGCTTAAAAAAATTCGTACCATGCCCTTTTATCTTGTAGAATATAAAATCAAAAAGAAAAAGCCAGTAAAAGTTGTGAGGGAATATCAACACAAAGACCTTGAGCAATTGTATTTACAACTATTAGCGAAATCGCAGGAGCAATACGGCAAAGACCTGATTTCTTTTGATTGCAAAATGATAAGCAGGTACAGCACTTTATACAAATCGATGTATCGTGACAGCCTCAAAATAGAATAAACATTATACTGGCACAAAACAGGCACCACATCAGCTTTCAAAAAAATAAAAAATGCCTTTTGAGTAAATACACATTGTATTATTCAAAAGGCATTTAAGTGCTGAATGACATGATGATGGATGGCTTAGTTGTCAGTCAGGAACTTAATAGTTTTTCGGTTTTCCTAATTATAGTTTGCCATCAGTATACACACTATGTACACCGCCAATACAAAGCTTATAATGGTTTTTGTAGTACTCATTTTAATAGGGAAATGATTGATTAGTAATGGTTACCTCTTATACGATTACTAAAACAGTATTTTTTCGTAATTATTATGCCGGTGGAAAAATTTAATACATTTTAATAGTTTTGTTTAATCTCTTCTGTGTTGCAGGGCAATTGTTTATATTTCATCTTTTTATATATAATTTTCAGTATAGTATTTAAATGCCTAAGAATGAGTGGATCAGTAAGTTGGCTGTTTCGATACTTTCGTAAGGTTAAGGTGAATTACGTTGACAGTAATCTGGTTATTGCTCAACAATTAATGATTAAACAGATTTGCCTTTAACCAATTTGATATGTCCTGAATTATTGAACATTCAACAAAATATCATGAATTCGAATTGTCCTAACTGCTCGTATACTTTAGAAAAGGAATTTACCTATTGTCCGGGTTGCAGCCAGAAAACTAACGTACATCGTTTAACAATGCACGATGTAATGCATGAAGCTGTTCACTATTTTACGCATGCAGATAAAGGTGTCTTTGGATTACTAAAAGACCTTGTATTAAAAAACGGAACCGTTGCAAAAGAATACGTTGAAGGAAAACGGAAAAAATATTTCCCTCCTTTAAATTTCTATTTGTTGGTTGCAACAATATTTGTCATCATCATCAATTTTGCATCTAAACAAACTCCGGCAGATATCAATAAACTTCACCCTGAATTACAATCTATTACAGATCCTGTAAGAAAACAAACAGTTATTCGCATTTATGAAAGACAGGCAATAGCCATTGGATTCATGAACAAATATTCCAATATAGTCGCGATGATAGCACTACCTCTTTTAAGTGCATTATATTTTTTATTTTATATTAAAGGGAAATATAACTATACGGAGCATCTTACAGCGGGCATGTATATGATGGGATTTTCAAACCTTCTTTATGTACTGATTTTTATCCCGATTTCTTATTTGGCCGGAACGGAACATGGGAAATCATCCTTAATAACGGTATCATCATTTATGTTCACACAAGCGGTTTATTGTGCGATTTTCTATTATAAATTTATGGGTGGGAAAAGTACAAAGGCAATCGTAAAATCAGGTACCGTTTCGCTATTTGTTTTCTTTTTCTGGATGGTTATCACAAGTATGTTGATCCGGTTCTATATCCAAAATGGTTTTGGGGGGATGTTTCACTGATGATGTCCAGGGAAATTCCGGCCAATATAATTATTACTGTCCTACCCCTTTACATTTAAAATAATACTTATACCAGTCAGTGGTCTTTCTTCTCTTTCTTTTGCAAAAAAGCAGCGCTGGAAAGAGTTTGTGTGCAATAACAACATACCAAAGGTTCTACTATTTATTTAACCATAGTGTCAGACTGTGGAGTTATGTGAACAATTGTACATAGAGGAGTGCTGCCTGAGAGGGTGGGTGCAGGCTACAAAATAGATCCAGGTGATGGCTTTAGTGTCGGGTATGATTTTTACAACTACTTCAGTATGAATACGCAGGAACCATCTTCAGAATTAAAAATGACACCTTTATTTAAAGGATTTTCATTCGGCGATTTCATGAATGAATCTGAGACTAAAATCAGCTCAGATATTGAAATGTTAGCATATGAACATAAGGCTTCGGAGCTATTTTCGCTATTCACTGCAGATATCATCAAACAGGATGTCATCTTTACCAGATAGACTACCAGTTATCGAAGGTGAGTCCAAAACTCTCCTCATTCAGAATTTCTTTCCAGTTTTCAATTAGTGTCATATATGCTTCTCCCACAGGCATAATGTTTCTGTTTAGATCAAACAAACCCAGTTCATTAATATTACCCGCATCATTTCTTAGCGCCGAATCCCAATCCACCTGGTGCAACAAACTATACCAGGTAAATCCGATAATGGGAATACCATCATGTTTAAGCCGATGCACATTCGCCCACTGTTTTAATAACCACTCTTTGCAGGCCGGCATCTTGATATTGGTTTCAGTATGCATTATCGGCAACTTATACCTTTTATAATATTGATGCGTGATTACGTAGTATCCAAAAATTTCACCTGCAGCTTGTGTATGTCCATCTGGAAAAACAAGATGCTCGTTGGTAACATAATAATCATTACCCATCACACAACGGGCTTTGACCTGGTTAGCGGGAAACCAGAAGTATTCTTCTTTCGACATCCCGTTTTTCATTAAATATTCGTACATCGTTACATTAATGGGATAGCCATATGTAAGATCAAGTGATAAGAATCTTTTTTGATTGAGGAACCGGGCCAGTTGAACAGCATTGGGATCCATCGCATGAAAATATTCGGAAGATTCACTCTGAATAAAAGTGGCCTCAGGTTGCACTTTTAGAATTTCCCGCATCGCCAGGATATTCGCTTTACAGAGATGCTTCAATGCTGTAACAAAAGTTTCATCCGAATGTAAACGTTCGTTCCACCAACCATACTGAGCTGAAAACATCGCGGTGATAAATATTTCATTGATCGGGGTATACAGCTGTAAATCAGGAAATCTTCTTGCAAATGCTCCTGCATATTCAGCGAAGTATTCAGGGAAATCGGGGTTTTGAAAATTGCCAAGCCAGTCCGGTACACCGAAATGACAAAGATCCACAATAGGTGTTATGTGCAATTCGCGAAGCCTGTTAAATGTTTCATCAGAAAATGCCCAGTCATATCTTCCCGGACCTAAATGTGTTTTATAGTAAGGAGGGCCATATCGCAGAAATTCGATTCCCAGCTGTTTTACCAGTCCGAAATCTTCTTCCCAACGTTGATAATGATTTGTTTTCTCCAGTTCATCAATACGTTTAGTGGAACCATCTGGCAGTAATATAGTAGGATAACTATTTTCAATACCGGTTGAAAACATAAACTTATTTCCCCGCATAAACTCCTCCTTTGATTAGTGAACAATTTTGTATAATTAGTAATAAATGTTTCATACCAAATTACTCTTACAGATTTTCAACCGAACGGCTTTCGAACTGTGTTTCATTGTATGAATGATCTTAGTGAATTGATGTTATATGATGTCAGGCAATAACTTTCACCAATTCCTCAGTCTGTCTCCACCAACCTTTTTTCTCCGGTAGAGAATAATTAAAATGCCCGTGTTTACTCAAAGAAGAAATTAAACCTGCGAGTAAAGTCGGGCGCAGGTATCCATCGCTGATATCATAAACTCCTTTTTCATAATAGTTATCATTTGCCAAAAGCAGCGAGTTCCAATCATATGCGCCCAACAGCGACCATGCAGTTACGGCATTTACAATGATACCATTCCGGTTTGCATCACAGCACGCATCCCATGTTTCTTTCCACCATAACAACTGATCTTCTACAGTACCATTGAGGTGACATTCAGTTACTGCTATTGGCAATGAGTACCTTTCCCACGCTTCATTTATTAAAGATTCAAGTCCAGCCATATAACCTGTGCCCGCTGCTGCCACATCGGCATAATTATCTCTGCCATTCCCTCCATGACTGCACGGTGGATAGTATTCAGTATTATGATCCAGGAATCGCTCGGAGGTGACATAATAATTGAAGCCCATAACATCCGGGGGACAATTATTATCCAGAAAAAATTCGAGTTCCTGCTCCGGAATTCCTGCAGCAATCAGATAGTTCCAGAAGAAGTGTTGCGGATTAAATTTTCCGCAAAGCAAATCGTAAGTGAGCCATCGCCTGTGATTCTCAAATTCTGCCTGGTAAGATAATTCAGGAGTACTATATGTTTTCGCAAGATCTTCAGTCTGTATGAGTTTTGCTTTCGGATTAATTTCCCGAATGGTTTTCATTGCGAGTATAATCCCTTTAATCTGATTTAACAGCATTTGAAAAAAACTAATCTCACTGGCATGGTGAGGATACCAAAATCCGTACAGGCCGCTGAAACGGGCTGTTGTCAACGGCTCATTGATAGGGGTGTAATATTCAAGCCAGGGAAAACAGGTTGCCACTTTACCGGCATACTCCGCAAATTTTTCAGGAAACGCCTTATCCAGCAAATCTGTTCCAGGAGGGCCGCTGCCATGATGCAGCAAACCTGCAATAGGAGTAATATTTGCTGCGCGAATAAATTCAAGTTGCTTCCTCGTCCATAACCAATTATTGGTTTCTCCTCCGCACTCATGAAACTCCCATAATACCGGGTAACGTATTCGTCTCAACCCCAACCGGGCAATATGTGAGAGGTCACCGGACCTGGTGTAATGATCGGCCTGGGCTAACTGATCCTTGTATACATCACCTACACGGTTGATAGTACACTCTATCCCACCCCATATTTCAGGATTGGAATGCTGATGTAGTTTTTCCATTAAGATGCCAGATTTTTTCTCTCGTTACACTGAATTTTTTGTAGAGGGCAAGTGACTGCGCCACTACCTGGTCCATATTATAGTACTTATAAGTTGCCAACCTGCCTGTGAAATACACATTCTTTTCTTCAACAGTCAGCAACTGATACTTTTTATACAGCTCGTTATTTTCAGTCCTCGGAATAGGATAATATGGATCGCCATCAGCGAGAGGATATTCGTATACCACACTCGTCTTGGGATGTTTTTGTCCCGTCAGGTATTTAAATTCAGTACTGCGCGTATATGCATTATCGTTAGGAAAGTTGACAGTACCTGTCCGCTGGAAAACTTCCGTATCCAGCGTTTCGAATTTAAACTCGATAGAACGGTAAGGAAGTTTACCATAGCAATTATTAAAATAATAATCAACAGGTCCCGTATAAATCATTTCCCGGAATGGAATCTGATTTTGAATTTCCTTATAATCAACATTCAGCATCACTTTTATATTCGGATGAGAAAGCATATTTTCAAACAGGCGGGTGTATCCGTATAGTGGCATGGCCTGGTAAGTATCGGTGAAATACCTGTCATCCCGGTTGTTTCTTGTAGGTATACGCGCTGCAACAGAAGCATCCAGTTCTGACGGATCTAAATTCCATTGCTTTTTTGTATAATGCTTAAAAAACTTTTCATACAGATCCCGCCCTACCTTACTCACCACAGCATCCTCTGATGTAATGATACGATCCTTTTTTTCCGCCTTTGATGCAAAAAATGTTTCAACTTCTGCTGAAGACAGCGATAATCCGTACAGTCTGTTTATTGTATCAAGATTTATTGGGATCGGAACGAGCATACCATCGACACTTGCAAGCACCCGATGTTCGTAAGGCCTCCATGGTGTAAACTGTCCCAGGTAATCAAATATCTCCTTACTGTTAGTATGGAAAATATGTGGCCCATACTTATGTACCAATATACCATGATTGTCATAATGATCATAAGTATTACCACCAATATGCGGACGCTTATCGACGATAAGTACTTTTTTATTATCCTGACTGGCTAGTCTTTCTGCAAGCACTGAACCAGCGAAACCTGCGCCCACGATTAAATAGTCAAACATACCTCACTCCTTTTTGATTTATTTTCAAGAGAAATTTTTATAAGATTCATCATGTGATCAACTGTTTGATCCCATGAATTTTGAGCTAACATTTCCTCAACCTGACGCTGCCAGTTAGTGTCGGTTCCTGCATTTATTGCCTTCTGAATGACCTGTACAAATTCATCAGGTGTGTCAGCTATATATACCAGGCCCGATTCACCATAACTCCTTATCACGTCATATATCGGTGTTGATACCACCGGTTTACCGGCAGCCAGATACTCAGGAGTTTTGGTCGGACTGATAAAGCGGGTAGATTCGTTAATAGCAAAGGGCATCATCGCAACATCCCAGGAAGATATATATGAAGGCAACTCTTTATAATTTTTGGAACCCAGAAAGTGAATATTGCTTTTCTTCGGAAGCGTCTGTGGATCAATTTTTACAACAGGACCAATTATAATGAAGTTCCATTCGGGCTTTTGATCAGCGATATCTGCCAGCAATGAAATATTCATTCTTTCATCTACTACTCCAAAAAAACCTATTCTCGGATGAGCAATACTCAATTGATCCTGTGGATCAGTTTGTACAGTTCGTGCTTTTTCAAAATGCTGACGATCTATACTACTTGGGAAACAGTGAATATTTTGATGAGAATGTTTTTTTGCTTCATGAAGACTATAGCCCCCTGTGAATACAATGTCTGCAATGCTCAACAGTCTCGCTTCGTTATCCTTTAATAAAGCTGGAGCATTTTTAAACGCTGATAACTCATCCATGCAATCAAATATGATTAAAGCCGGATCAATTGATATATCAAGACTTAACGCCATTGGTGTATAATACCAGGCGATAAATGACGTGCATTTGAATTCTACAAAAAATTCGCGAAGCAATTTGTTTTGAATGGCTATACTCTCCTCATCGGATAATCCTGTTGGCAAATGAGCGACTACAATCCTTACCTGATCCTCATTTTCATAATGATCAAGATAGGGTGTCACCGTATCCATTATTGGTTCTTCAACATAAAAAATCCGGTAAGATTTCGTGAGTCGGCTTAACAGATGTTGTGGGCGTTGATAAACAAAATTCCATCTTAAATGAGAAAAACAAATAATGTCCATTTCGACTTTTTTAACATAGGTCTATAAATAGCTAACAACTATATTTTAAAAGAAATGAAAAGCCAGTTATCCAAACATCCCCTTATATTTACCGGCAACAGCATTATACCAGGCTTTTCATTTATCTACCAGGTCAATTCTTTGATTTGCCCTGATTTGCGGACTTTTTGTTTTCAGTAGAGCCAGAATTTTTGGTCGCTTTTTCACTCTGCTGACCTTTTGTTTCTGACTGTCCTTTTTTCTGCTGATTGTCTTCTTTTTTTGAATCTTTGTTTTGTGGCATACAATTGTTTACCGTCGTATAAGAAAATTGTATGCCATTACATTTTGATTAATAATCCTTCAATACTTAATCGGAAGATAAAACCTTTGGGGTGTCTGCACCCCAAAAAAATCAACAACAGAATATTTTTAAACTTTCCTTTTCGTGATGAATATTTGATGAGGACAATGGATGAAGGGGTCAATAAGTGAATAAGAAAACAACAAACTGTTTTTATAAGGTCTTACAAAACGAAGGCTGGAAAGTACCTGGCAGGGTAAGGTGGTAAAGCAGCTTACATTCTTAATCATCGCATTGGAAAAAAAATGCTGAGACAATTTAATTCTACCATATCGCCGGTTAAATAGTCGGGAGGTTTTATTTATTACAATCAGCCTGTTATCTTAATCCATACCGGTGCATGATCACTTGATTTTTCCCATCCTCTTACAAAGTCATCTACTTCAGCTTTCTTAAGACGTTTATCAAAATGATGACTAAGCAGAAAGTGATCAATACGTAACCCTGCATTTCGGGAATAGGCATTTCGGAAATAGTCCCAGAAGGTATAAATAGTTTCACCAGGATGTAGTTTACGTAGTGCATCTGTCCATCCTTTTGCAACAAGATGTTGAAATGCCGTACGCACTTCTTCCCTGAACAATGCATCGTTAATCCAGCGTTCAGGCTTATAGACATCCAGTTCCGTTGGTATCACATTAAAATCACCACACAATATTACAGGTACGTCTTCTTTTAATAATGAATTTGCATGTTTGGTCAAACGGTTTAACCATTTCAGTTTATAATCGAATTTTGGACCAGGGTAAGGGTTCCCGTTAGGCAAATACAGACAACCCACTATAATCTTATTTACTGATGCTTCAATATAACGGCTTTGGATATCCTCTTTATCGCCCGCTAATCCCCTGCGCGTTTCTACAATATCGTATTTGGAAAGTATTGCTACACCGTTCCAGCTTTTCTGCCCATGCCAGATTGCGTTATAACCAGCGGCGGTGATGGCCTCTATCGGAAATTTCTCCTGTGGACATTTTAATTCCTGTAAACAAACAATATCAGGTGTGGTCTCTTTCAACCAATTTAATAGCACAGGCAATCTTCCGTTTACACCATTAACATTATATGTTGCAATTTTCATTACCTGACATTTATTGATGATTGCGTTTAAATTTCTGAAACATTTACTTTACATCATTAGCCAATCTCTGTGTGAATGAATCCTGATCCTCTTATTGCTGATATTTCTCAATATAGGGTGACCATTCCCGTTTTACCTCGCCACAATTAATTGCCGAAATATTCACTGTGTATTCTCACTACTATAGTTACAGGAGTTAACCTGAAAATATTATACCACTGGCAGTTACCATGCAAACCATGCCAGTGGCATCTGGTCTGTATGTAAGTTGTTTATAGCGCAACCACAAGGCGGAGAAATTATGCTTTTAGAAAGATAAAATCTATATCATTTCGTCTCCAAAAATGATTTTAAAACTTCGAATACTAATTTTTGATGTATTTATGGAGACTGCAGACAAAATATGGATAGGTACGAGCAACGGCCAAATGCCAGGCAATAAACTAACATCCCCGCCGGCGTACAGGTTAAAAAGCAGGCTCCATTATTACAGCACTTTTTCAAACATATTGAGGTTAACAGCAGTTTTTATAAAACCCCACAATACTCCACTTTTGCCAAATGGTCGGAAGATGTAGCTGACAACTTTCAGTTTACATTAAAGTTCAGCAGGGAGTATACGCATGTCCGTGAATTAAGCGCTGATCTTACAAACATTGATACTTTTTTACGGACAGCAGAAGCTATTGGGGCGAAAAAAGGATGCCTGCTGATTCAGTTTCCGGGCAAAATCAGTATAGCCTATTACAATCAGGTGGAACAAATACTTTTACACCTCAAGCGATAAAACACTGTTCATCAATGGCGGTTTGCCGTTGAGTTCAGGAATGAGAGCTGGTATGTTGGCGAAACAAAAGAGCTTTGAGCGGGTATAATGCTACTATGGTTTTGCTGAATTTTCCCAGTGCTAAAATATCAGTTTTTAAGGGTAACATGAAATTTGCATATATACGATTTCATGGACCGGGTTGGCAATTACAGAGATTCGTATGCGAATCATGTACTTGACGAAAGCGCCGGCATAATAAAAGACCTTGTAAAACCGGCATGGACGTATATGCATATTTTAATAACACTTCGGGAAAGCTTTTGAGAATGCGAGGTACCTGCAATCCGTACTAAGATGACAGTGACATGATTGATTTAAAATTATCTTTTTAATCTCAATCAAAATTACTGTTGGATTTACTGGCCATATTTTTAGCATTGTGACTATTTTCACAGGATCGGTGAAGGTGTAGAAGTTTTTACCCAATACCGATAGATGTTTTCGAACCCTGACTGGATTTATTTGTAATTTATTTATTGATTATCAAATATGGAGAGTCCATTTGACATAGCATCACATACGCCTTCATTTTTTGCTGGAGGAGGAAAAATGCGCGAATTATTCCGTTCGGAAAATTGGTCACAAACACCCTTAGGCAAAGTTAGCGGTTGGCCCCAGAGTCTTCTGTCAGCATTGAGTATTTGCCTCAATTCCAATTTCCCGATCGCTATCTACTGGGGTAAAGAATTAACCCTGCTGTATAACGATGCATGGAGCCCGATACCTGGCAATAAACATCCGTTGTCGTTAGGAAAAGCGGCAAAAGAAGTATGGCCTGAAATATGGGACGCATTGGAACCACAATTCCAGAAGGCTTTTTCTGGCATACCCGGCGGATCTAAAAACGCTCTTCTTCCGATGGAACGCCATGGATATACAGAAGAATGTTATTTCGATTTTACCTTCACTCCGATTTATGGAGAAGGTGGTAATGTGGAAGGAGTATTTAATGCAGTCATTGAAACAACCAACACTATCCTCAATGAACGGCAACTCGAAACACTCAGAGCATTGAGTAACCTTGAGAGTCATTCAAAAAATGTAGATGAAATTTTAAATGCTGCTTCCCGCGCACTCGAAAATAATAATAAAGATTTTCCTTTTGGTATCATTTACAAAATTTTAGAAGATAAAAAAATTGCCGTTCCGCTTTCATATTCAGGAGTCGATGAAAAACAGACAGTCTTTCCCAATGAAATAAATCTTGATAAACCTTCTGCGGATACTTCGAACTTTTATAATGCTTACACTACAAAGGAGATTATCGTATCTGAAAATAATAAACGACGAATAAATCTACCCACAGGCGGATGGGAAAAGGAGGCAACACATTTTGTTCACATTCCCATTGTTAGCCAGCAGTCAAAAGCACCGATCGCCATTTTTTCTGCTGCGTTAAATCCCTTTCGAAAATTTGATGCCGCGTATCAACAATTTGCACAGCTCATCAGTGATCAGATTTCAACAGAAGTAAATAATGTGTTGGTGCTTGAAGAGCAGAAAAAAAGAGCTGAGGCACTGGCGGAAATTGACAAGGCCAAAACAGCTTTTTTTACCAATATTTCGCATGAATTCCGTACTCCGCTGACATTAATGTTGGGAACGCTTGAAGAGTTATTAAAAAAGAAAAATAATGTATCAGATGCAGAAAAGGATATGATAGAAATGACCTATCGAAATTCCCTAAGATTGCTGCAGCTGGTGAACAATTTACTTGATTTCAGCAGAATTGAAGCGGGAAGGACTGAAGCACGGTTTCAGAAAATGGACGTGGTTGAATACACTACCGGATTAGCTTCAAATTTCAGATCTGTGGTGGAGAATGCAGGGTTATATTTTAATATTAAAACCCATCATATCACAGATCCAGTGTATTTAGACAGAGAAATGTGGGAGAAGATTGTATTAAATCTACTGTCCAATGCTTTTAAATATACCCTTACAGGAGGGATCACTCTTGTACTTGACACTGACGGCAATAATCTTCAATTAAAAGTTATCGATACAGGCATTGGCATTCCGGCTGCGGAACTGCCTAATATGTTTGAGCGGTTTCATCGTGTACAAAATGTAGTAGGTCGAACCTATGAGGGAAGTGGCATTGGCCTTTCGCTGGTAAATGAATTGGTAAAAATTCATGGCGGCGAAATCAGTGTTGAAAGCAAGGAGAATGAGGGATCTGCTTTTATAGTTACGCTCCGGTTTGGCAATGATCATCTGCCTCCTGAACAAATAAGTAATGACAGTTTTGAAGCCGGTAAGTCCCTTGCAAAAGCATTTATAGAAGAAGCAAATTCACTCATCGTTATGCAAGATGGTAATGAAAGCAATCATCATAAGTATAATGAGAATGCAGAAACCATTTTAATTGTTGATGACAATGCCGATATGCGGATTCATATCAGTAAACTGCTGGAAAAAAATTACAATATTATTACGGCAAACAATGGTTTGGATGCTTTGGCAAAAATTTATGAAAAACAACCTTCATTGATCGTTAGTGATGTAATGATGCCTGTAATGGATGGTTTTCAGCTGGTTAAAAATCTGAAAGGGAGTCCACTGACACAGGCTATTCCAATATTACTGCTCTCAGCAAGGGCCGGAGAAGATGCAAAAATCGAAGGATATGAAACCGGTGCTGATGATTACCTCATTAAACCTTTTTCTGCCAGAGAGTTAACTGCCCGGATCCGTTCTCAATTACACCTGCGGGCTGGAAGAAATCAGGCAGCAGAGCAGATAAAAAACGTTTTTGAACAGGCCCCGGTTGCATTTTGTCTTTTTAAAGGTGAAAATTTTATCGCGGAGATTGTCAATGAAAATATGTTAATGTTATGGGGAAAGCCGCGTAACGAAATAATTCACCGGCCTATTTTCGAAAGTTTACCTGAAGTACGGGATGAGGGTTATGAAAAATTACTGAATCTGGTTTACAAAACAGGTCAGCGTTACATCGGTAACGAACAAAAAGTGACTTTATACAGGGACGGCAAACCTGAGCCCATTTTTGTGAATTTTACTTTTGAGCCCTATCGTGAAACCAACGGCACCATCTCCGGCGTAATGGCCATAGCAATAGAAGTGACAGAACAGGTTCTTAATAGAAAAATGCTTGAAGAAAATAACAACGAATTACAGTACGCCTCTACGCTCACAGCTAACATCGTTGATGCAGTGATCGGTACAACCACCATTGCAGAAGGTTATATTATTAACAGTTGGAACAAAGGTGCAGAAAAAATTTATGGTTGGAAAGAAGAAGAAGTAGTAGGAAAATCTGCATTGGAAATAATGGCAACTCAAACGCTGTCAAAGGAAGATATAAGATTATGGCAGGATTATCTGGATGAAAATGGCTATTGGAATGGCGTGGTACAGCAGAAAACAAAAGAAGGTAAGCTGGCCTGGATTAATGCCACGGTAAGTTATGTAAGAGACAAATCGGGGAAAGTATTAGGCGCTGTGGCTGTCAATCGTGATATATCAGGACAGAAAGAGATTGATGAAAAAATAAAAATTATCCAGAAACAATTACAACTTACCATAGAAAATATTCCTGCAGCTGTGTATTTGTATGATAGTAAAGGTGAAATCCTTTATTTGAATAAAAATGGGCAGTCTGTTATTGAAAAAATTACAGGTAAAGAATTTAACAGGAATGAACAAATAGAAATATTGATTGAAAATTCGGCAGACAAAGTGCAGTTTGACAAGGAAAATGGAGAACCACTTACAAAAAATGAATTTCCGATTAATATTGTAAAACAAACAGGCAAGGAGCACGAATTATTAATCCGGCGGGTGTTTAAAGAAACAGGGGAAGTCAATTGGTTTTTAAATAAAGTAACACCATTACTTGACGACGATGGAAATATTCAATTTATATTATCCACCAGTACAGACTACACCGCATTAAAACAGGCAACTGAAAAAATAAAGGAAAGTGAAGAAAGGTATGCCACTACTGTAATGGCTTCTGACCTCGGATTATGGGACTATGATGTTATAAATAAAATAGCCATTGCTTCAGGTGGAATGGCTGAGATTTATGGCTTGTCATCCAACCTCGAATACAATCTCACGCAGGTTTTTGAAAGTATACATCCCGATGACAAACCTGTACAGGAAGAATTTTATAATTCGCTTTCAGAAGGTAAAATTTTGTCGTCCTTTGAAACCGAGTATCGGATCATTCAAAAAAAATCAGGCGAGGTAAAATGGATCCGTGCAAAGGGAAAGGCATTTTTTGATAAAAATGGAAAATTGTATCGGACTGTTGGAACTGTTGCAGACATTACAATACAAAGAAACGCCGGGGAAAAGCTGAAAGAAAGTGAGAGTCGTTTTCGTACCCTCGCAGAAACAATTCCCCAACTGGTATGGATAACCGATCATAATGGGCAGCAGGAATATGCATCGCGCAGGTGGAAAGAATATTCAGGCATTGAACCTGCAGATGAGCAGTCGTGGAATGAAATTGTTCACCCCGCCGATCAAATGATTATTGCAAGGGAGTGGAAAAAAAGTATCGTTTCTGGAAATTTTTATAAAGCAGAAGTGCGGTTGAAAAATAAAGAAGGCGTATTTCGTTGGCATTTTGTGCAGGGCGAGCCTATTAATGATACAGAGGGAAATATCGTTAAATGGATTGGGGCATTTACTGATATACACGACCAGAAGACCCTTACAGAAAAACTGGAAAATCTTGTTAATGAAAGAACCAGGGAATTACAGCGTTCCAATGAAGACCTTCAGCAATTTGCGCATGTTGCCTCACATGATCTGAAAGAACCTGTTAGAAAAGTGATGACTTTTGGTAATCGTTTAAAAGAAGAGTTTGGTCAGCAGCTCCCGTCGAAAGCAAATACATATTTATCAAAAATAGAAGGCTCAGCTATAAGGATGTATTCAATGATTGATGGGGTATTACTCTATTCCTCTCTTGATGCAATGGAACAAACAAAAGAGTTAATTGATCTGAATGAATTGATTCAAAATATTGTAACTGACCTGGAAGTAGTGGTGGAAGAAAAGGCTGCGCAGATAAAATTCAGTAAGCTGCCGGAAATTGAAGGTTCCCAGATACTCATTTATCAACTTTTTTATAATCTGATGAACAATGCATTAAAATTCACTTCACCCGGCACTCCGCCTGTAATTGAATTGACTGCAGATACCGTCAGCAGCAATGATGTTCCATCAGATGGTATTGCCCATACAAATGAATATTATAAGCTTACTCTCAGGGACAATGGCATTGGTTTTACAAACGATATGGCAGATAAAATTTTTGGCACTTTTACACGGTTACATGCTAAAGATAAATATGAAGGTACTGGTCTGGGTTTAGCATTATGCAGAAAAATTGTAGAGCGGCACAAGGGTAAAATTTATGCAGAAGGGAATGAAGGTGAGGGTGCAGCTTTTCATATTTTTTTGCCGAAGGCGGGGAAGACAGTAGACAGAAGACGGTAGACGGTAGACGGTAGACAGAAGAGAACAGCCAATACAAGTGAGCAGTAAGCAGGGAACAGCCAATACAACTAGGCAATAGGCAGTAGGCAATAGGGAACAGCCAATACATCTTGTTTTCTACTTTAAACTTCAAATATGCTTTGCCTAATTCTATTGTGAAAATCATGCGTTCATCTGGCAGCAACATCGGGTGATGAAACTTCTTGTAAAACCAGCAAATATTAGTTGTGACTTTTGCACCGGAACTGCGCTGAAGGCGCTTCATATCCCAGCGATGGGCAACGCCCATCGTAAAGAATGACCAATACAGTTTTAGATTTTATGTTGTAAGTTTTAAATACAGACAGTAGAGAACAGCCAATACAAGTGAGCAGTGAGCAGTAAGCAGGGAACAGCCAATACACAGACAGTAGACGGTAGACAGTAGACAGTAGAGAACAGCCAATACAAGTGAGCAGAACTTGCTTTTAACTGTACAATATTTCAAAATTATTTTCATGGCTGTTAACTCCGTTAAACTCAAAATCTCTGCTAAGCTCTGTGGCCAAAAAAAGTAGTAAGTATTAGGTTGTAAGTTTTAGGTAAATCATATCAAACTTCTCCTATTGACCCATTCACATATTCACATTAACAACGCTGTTCCAATTGACGATTCCCGATTGACGATTCCCGATTGACGATTCACGCCGGCGTCGGCCGCTCACTTCCCACTTCCCACCTCATACTTCACACTTCACTTAAAGTCTCTCGAAGCCGGTATCACTTCCTTTTCCTGCTTTTTCTTAACAGGTGCACCATGCACCATTTCATCTGCACGCGAAAAAGGTGGCAAAGATAATTCGTCATTTCGGGAATGAATTAATTTAGAAAGCATCTTAGAAATATTCCAGCAGGCGCTAACAATCACATGTATCACTTTCCCTTCCACCTGTAATTTTCCTTCCACCAAAAGCAAACGCGCCTGAACAAGATCTTTCCTGTATTGCTCGAAAAGATTTGGGAACACCACCAAATTCGCAGTATCGGATTCATCTTCCAAAGTGATAAACCATATACCTTTTGCAGTTTCGGGTCTTTGCCTTACTAATACCAATCCTGCAATGCGAACAATATCACCATTTTGCGCCTTCGCTAACGACTGATGTGTAATTGCATGCAACTGAGTAAGCTGATCTCTTAAAAAACTTACCGGATGTGCTTTAATGGATAAAGAAGTTGTGGTATAATCACGCAGAACCTGTTCAGCATTATTCATAAATGGTAATGCTATCTGGCTCTCATTCTTATCGGCCATCGGCTGACCAGCAAACATCGCTACAGGTTTATCATTCACAGTCACTTCCCACAATGCTTTTCGTCTATCAAGCCCAATGGATCGAAATGCATCAGCATCAGCCAGTTTTTCCAGCGCTGCATCCGATAAACCAATTCCATTTAACTGATTGATATTTGCAAAATTTTTAGTCCTCTCTTTGATCAGCAAATCCATATCTTCTTTTCTGATACCATTGATATGCCTGAAACCTAAACGTAAGGCAAAATAACTATTGGATTTTTCTTCCAGGCTATTGTCCCAACAGGAATAATTGATATCAATTGGCCTCACTTCCACATCATGTTTTTTAGCATCAATTACTATTTGAGCAGGCTGGTAAAAACCCATTGGTAAACTATTCAGTAATGCACAAGCAAATACATCAGGATAATGACACTTTAACCACGATGATACATAAACCAGTTGCGCAAAACTGGCGGCATGACTTTCAGGAAAACCATAGCTTCCGAAACCTTCAAGCTGACGAAATACTTTTTTTGCATATTCTATTGGATAACCTTTCGCAGTCATCCCGCTGATTAATTTTTTTTCAAAATTAGCTACCACACCTTTCATTTTAAATGTGGCCATACTTCTTCTTAACTCATCTGCTTCCGACGGTGTGAAGCCTGCACCCACAATAGCCACTTTCATCGCCTGTTCCTGAAATAATGGAACACCTAATGTGCGGCTCAAAATTTCTTCCAGTTCTTTTGATGGATATTCGACCGCTTCTTCACCGTTTCTCCGACGCAGATAAGGATGCACCATATCACCCTGAATAGGACCCGGTCGTACAATCGCCACTTCAATTACAAGGTCATAAAAGCATCTTGGTTTTAAACGGGGCAACATACTTTGCTGTGCACGACTTTCAATCTGAAATACACCGATTGTGTCAGCATTACAAATCATATCATACACGGTTGGGTCATCCTGCGGAATATTGGCAAGTGTTAAATCAACATCATATTTACTTTTAGCCAGATCAAATGCTTTTCTTATGCAGGTAAGCATACCCAATGCAAGTACATCAATCTTCAAAAATCCCAACGCTTCAATATCATCTTTGTTCCATTCGATATTAGTACGGTTTTCCATTCTTGCATTTAATACCGGACAAAGATTTGACAATGGATTTCTACTGATCACAAATCCACCGGTATGTTGCCCCAACTGGCGCGGAAAACCGATATATTGATTCGTTATCCTGATGGTTTTTTGAATATGCTGATCGTTAATATTAATGCCCAGCGCACTTAACCTATCCATATCAAACATTCCACCACCTGATCGAAGGATAGAGGATGAAATCTTATTAATGATATCAACAGATAAACCCATTGCCTTTGCCACATCCCGGATAGCACCTTTTTCGTGTTGCTGCGTAACAGTAGCAACAATGGCTGCTCGATGCCTCCCATATTTTTCATAGATGTATTGAATCACCTCTTCCCTTCTTTCATGTTCAAAATCAACATCAATATCTGGTGGTTCATTTCGGGCTTGTGATAAAAACCTTTCAAATAACAGATCGAATTTCGCAGGATTTACAGAAGTGATCCCCAAACAAAAACATACTGTTGAATTTGCAGCAGATCCCCTGCCCTGGCATAAAATATTGCGGCTTCGCGCGAATCGTACAATATCATATACTGTTAAAAAATACGCAGCATAATTCATTTGATTTATGAAACGTAGTTCATGATTAATATTCGAAATAATCTTTTCAGGAATTTGACCTTTATAAAATTCATTGGCTCCCTGCCATGTCAATAGTGTTAATTCTTTCTGTGGTGATCTTTCCTGACTGGTAATTTCCTCCGGGTATTCATACTTTAATTCGTCTAAAGAAAACAGACAGGCATCCGCGATTTCTTTTGTGCGAGTAATCGCATCCGGATATTGCCGGAATAACCGATCCATTTCGTCTGCAGATTTTAAATACCGTTCCGCATTGGGATACAATCGAAATCCTGCTGTATGAATGGTACATTTTTCTTTGATGCATGTCATTACATCCTGCAATTGCCGGCGTTCGGGAATATGGTAATACACATCGTTGGTGGCCACCATCGGAATCTGCAGGGAATTGGATAACTGTGCTAATTGATACAAATATTTTTGATCATCACCGTTGTATCTGCGCTGTGCAGCGATATAAAATTGAGAAGAAAAACGATTTTTATATTCTGATAAATGCTGTTCAAAAGCAGTATCCAATTCAAACATAGAATTTAACTGTTGCGAAGGCAGCGCAATGATTTTAACATCTTTCAAAATGCTGAACAAATCTGCTTTGTGTATAATACATTCTCCCTTTTCAGCACGCAGGTTTCCAACAGTGAGTAATTCACAAATTGATGCATATCCAATTAAATTTACAGGATACACCAGAAATTCATTACCATCAGCCAATTGAAGGTGAACACCGGGAATCAACCTGATACCTTTTTTCTTTGCCGCCACATGCGCTCTTACTATTCCTGCAAAGCTGTTGATATCTGTAATCGCTATTTCCTTATACCCCAGGTTTGCAGCAGCCTCCACCAATTCTTCAGGATGCGAAGCACCCCGGAGAAAACTGAAGTTGGAAGTTATTTGTAATTCAGTGTACATTGAATACGGTGAATGGGTGAATGGGTCAATGAGTCAATTAACAGCCGTGAATCGTCAATCGTGAATCGTCAATCGTGAATCGTCAATCGTGAATCGGAACAGCCTCCAAATAGGCAATAGGCAGAAGGCAATAGGCAATAGGGAACAGCTAATACATTCACTTTCCTGGGGCCGTTCATTCACATTTCACGATTCACGATTCACGCAGTCAACGGCTGTTACTTCGCACTTCGCACTTCAAACTTCTCACTTCAGAATTCACCCTCTTGGGGGCTGTTCCGATTCACGTTTCACGATTGACGATTCACGTAGTCGACGGCTGTTACTTCGCACTTCGCACTTCAAACTTCTCACTTCAGAATTCACCCTCTTGGGGGCTGTTCCGATTCACGTTTCACGATTGACGATTCACGTAGTCGACGGCTGTTACTTCCCACTTCCCACCTCCCACTTCCCACTTCAAAAACAGTATCCGTGTAAATACCACTCCACTTTTTTCTCCGGATCATAATGCCCCAATCTAAACAACCAGTACCTGCATCCTTCTTCATCTTCCACATAATAATAATCCCGATGCAAACCTTCCTGCAACCACCATTCCTGCTCAATCCTTTCCGGGCCATCGGCTTTTTTTATTTTGTGCATCCTGCCATTGTGCCGGAAAAACATTGGCGGATAATCAGGTACGGGAGCTGTTACTGAAATAAGTTCCGGTTCAATCAAAATCCTTAATGGCCTCGGCTTATATACTGGCCAGGAAACTGTTGATTGTTCCGTTAAAGACAACGCTTCTTTTATCGATCTTTCCGGCCAGTAATGTTCATCCGGCAGGTAACGATGAATTTTATCAGATCCGATCTTATTGGTGATCCTATCGATTAATAATGCCAGTGGAGCAGCCCTCAATTCTGCATTTGCCATCCATATCTTTTCCTGCTCCGGCTGATGATCCTCCACCTTCAATACTTCCAATACAAATAATTCAATGCCTAAAGCAGGCGCTATAGTCTGAAGCTTAATTTCAAATAATTTATAAATATGCTGTTTGTTATTTGAAGGCCGGTGAGTACCTATTTCAATCGATTGTGTTATACCATCAACACGAAATATTTTTAAACATACCAGTCTTATTCCTTTTTGTTCTTTTAATAATCGATCGCATATAATCTCCAATAATTTATGCAATGCGATCTCAATTCCAGTTCGCGTAACGATTGGCTCCAGACAATGCAATCTTTCCTGGAGAGGTGGAATGATTGTAATGGGTTCAATCCATTCCATTTCCAACCCAAGTGCCTGGTGTAATCTAATTACAAAATCATTTCCAAAACGCCGGCGCAAAGCAGGAACAGGCATCGAAATAAAATCTTTATTATATCTTAAACCAAGCTTGTGCAAACTTTCCAGGGTGCTTTCATTTATTCGCAAGGATGAAGCAGGTAATAATGATAATGACTTAAACTCTTCACCATCTTTTATAATTTTATCTTTGCTGTACCTGCACGCGGCCCAGGCAGTGCCTATTGTAGAAGCTATTGCAGTTTGTACTGTATATCCCATTCCGCCAACCCGTAAAGTAATATCATTGAGATATTTTTCTTCACTTCCCCATAAATGCGTACAACCTGAAGTATCAATGATAATTCCATCAGGCGCATCAATGGCTACAACAGGTGAATAACGGATAAACCATTCTCCGAACTTTAATAACAATTTTTGAAACTGTTCAGGTTGATCCACTTCTGCAATAAGACCTGGATGAATAGCCCTTGCATCTGCCAGTACGGTACCGGCAAATATCCCCTGCGCTTCTGCCAAAGCATTAACTGCTGTGATCACCATTTTTCCATTCTGTAATAAATACATTACAAAAGGTTGACTTTTGATATCAGGATGTCGCCGTAAATACCAATCTGTTTTTAAATAACGGAACCATATGGATACATATCGGTGCTGCATTGTTATCCTGTTTGCTGATGTAGTGTTTCGTCAAGCCAATCAAGATTTTCCTGCTGAACATGAACCATTTTTCCATCTCTCCACTCCACTTCCCATTGTCCTGTTTTTCCGTTACGCATTTTTGTCAGCATAACCTTCCATCTTGGAAAACCAACTCCCGGCATATCGCCAATAGTTTCACTGGGTAATGAATGAATTTTCCACTTACTTAAACATGCGGTAGTACTTTCTTTTTCAGTTTTCATATTCATTACAAAACCGGTAACATTACTACTCTCCACCGCAAGCTGAAACCGTCTTGAATGCACAAAACTCAATTCGTTCATTTCAGCAATCACTGCATGCAGGCCATTACATTTTAACGCTTCCTCTATCACCCATAAACTTTCCTTCGATGAAGAAGGATGAATAAAAATGATACGGGAAGGTTCAATATTGAATAACTGCAAAGTGGCCGGAAATATATTTTTCGCGGCACTGATCCAGATAATTGTTCCTGATGAATGAAAAACAGAATGAATTAATGCAGCAATAAAACCGCCTGTCGCTGCCATATCCCGGGGCTCACTGCACATAAATTCATGAATGGCGCCTTTAGGAAAAATACCGAAGGGAAAATGATCTTTCAAGCATTCCAATCCCTCCTGCCTTTTCAGTTCTTCTAATGGCGGTTTGATACCACTCATTGAGAGTATATCTTTTTTAAGCTTTGCGATAATATTTGACTGTTCAGGTAACACCGGACTGTAAAGCTAACTTTTTTAGCATTAAATACTAAATATAATAGTATGTATTTCTGTATTGGTATTTGAATTCGCATTCATAGCCGCTTTCAGAAGAAAAAACGTGGTTTATAAGGTTAAATAACAGATTGCAACGGATTGCATTAAAAAAATTCAACAATATTCAGTGCAGGACAACCAATAAGCCACTCCCGATATGTAAACACTGGATTTGACCTCAATCTGAAGCAGAAAGAGTTTTTTTATCCGGGAGTTTGAGATGAATAATTTTCCCTTAACTTCAGCAACCGATTGCAAAATGAAGCCGAAAAAGGAAGTCACTATTTATGATATTGCCCGTAAGCTGGACCTCTCTTCAGCTACGGTAAGCCGTGGATTGCAGGACAATCCGGTGATCAATAAGATCACCAGGAAAAAGATTCAGGAAGCTGCAAAGATGCTCGGTTACAGGCATAACACATTTGCAAGTAACCTCCGAAAACAAAAAACAAATACCATCGGCATTATTGTTCATGAATTGAACAGCAACTTTATTACTTCGGTATTGGCTGGTATTGAAAAAGTAACTACTGAGGCGGGGTACGATTTAATTATCGCTCACTCCTCTGAGAGTTTTAAAAAAGAAATTTCGAATGCAACCAACCTTTTTCACAAACGGGTGGACGGTTTAATTACCTCCCTTGCTTTTAATACCACGGATCTTAATCACTACAATCAGTTCCAGGAAAAAGGTATACCCGTTATTTTCTTCGACAGAGTGGAGGAACACAGTGACACTACAAAAGTAATCATCGATAATTACAAATGTGGTTACCAGGCAACGGAACACCTGATCGAACAGGGCTGTAAAAGAATCGTATTGGTTACTGCAAACCTGAAACGTAATGTATACGCACAACGTCATAAGGGTTATGCTGATGCACTTTTTGATAATAAGATAAAGTACAATGTTGATTATGTACTGATAAAAGATCTAAGTGAAGAGTGCGGAAAAGAAGCAGCCCTTCAGATAATGAAAATGGAACCGCTACCCGACGGTGCTTTTATCACTAATGATTTTTCTGCTGCTGTGTGTATGCAAACACTAAAGGAACACGGTATCCGTATTCCGGAAGATATTGCGATCGTAGGCTTTAATAATGATGCGATCGGAAAAATAATAGAGCCACAACTCACTACAATCGATTATCCGGGAATCAGCATTGGAGAAATTGCTGCCCGGAACCTGATCAGTCATCTAAATGGATTAACTAATATAAAAAATACACAAACCATAGTTGTGCGGTCTAATCTGATTGTGCGAAAATCATCTTTGAAAAAAGGAATTGAAAAATAAATTGCGGACTAATCACAAAAAAACTAATAAGTATAAACGGGTATTTATAATACCTAGAATAATCAAAGGAAGTTGTCAATCATAACCAATGCCGTTAAAGTAAGAACCGGATTATACAAAACCTTACAGCCTTTGTGGACTAAACTCCCAAGGAAACATCCGCCACATAGGTACAGAGGGCACTTTTGAAGTGCGAAGTATGAAGTGTGAAATGGGAAGTAAAGAGCCATCTTATCTTTTGAATTTTAATTTGTGGCTACCTGTCCGCCAAAGTGCCATGGAGGAGAATGTTGTTCAAAAAAAGCTTTGCTAAGAAGTTGCATTTTTTCTTCATTCAACGAAGTTTAAAAAATTGAAAAAATGATATACAAACTTAATTTAAACATCATACTCTGTATGGGTTTGATTTTATCAGGATGCTCCGGGTCAAAAAAGAACTCAGCATCTCCTGAAACTGCTTCGTTGAAAAGAATTTTTAAAAATGACTTTTTGATTGGCGCTGCTTTAAATACTGCGCAGGCTGAAGAAAAGGATCCTAATATAACGGCGCTGATAACACAGCAGTTCAATGCGGCTACACCTGAAAATAATATGAAAGCTGAAGTCATTCACCCACGTCCGGGTGTATATAATTTTGAACCTGCCGACAAACTTGTTGAATTTGGCAGCAAGCATAATATCAAAATAAACGGGCACACACTTGTATGGCATAGCCAACTTCCTCAATTTGCAAGGAACATGAAAGATGCTGATTCTTTCAGAACATTTTTCACCGATCATATTAATACTGTAGCTGCAAGGTACAAGGGCAAAGTTGTTTCATGGGATGTGGTGAATGAAGCGCTCAATGAAGATGGCACCATGCGTCAGTCCATTTTCCTGAATTTATTGGGTGAAGATTTCGTGACCGATGCTTTCAGACTCGCTGCAACAGCATCTCCCGGCACCGAATTAATTTATAATGATTACAACAATGAGCAGCCAGCCAAACGTGCCGGATGCATTACACTAATCAAAAAAATCCAGGCTGCCGGAGTAAGAATAGATGGTGTGGGCATACAGGGACATTGGCATCGCGGTCGCGTTCCATTAAAAGATATTGAAGAAAGTATTCTGGAGTACTCAGCACTCGGTCTGAAAGTATCTTTCACAGAATTGGATATCGAAATACTGCCGAGAAATTTTCAAGGGGCCGAAGTAAGTCAGCGTATGAAAGAAGATTCTTCATTAAACCCATTTACAAAAGGATTACCAGACAGCGTACAGCAGCAACTGGCAAATGATTACGAAGCATTGTTTCAACTATTCCTAAAACATAAAGACAAAATTGACCGTGTTACATTCTGGGGAGTACATGATGGACAAAGCTGGCTTAACGGCTGGCCGGTGAGAGGAAGAACCAACTACCCGCTTTTGTTTGACAGGGAACTCAAACCAAAACCCGCTTTCTATAAAGTTGTTCAAACAAAGAAGAAATAAGAATCAAGCTGACCAGCCCCCTAAATCAAACTAACAAATGAATACTAGTACATCCCAGAAACTGTCTGTTGCAGAAAAAATAGGATACAGTCTGGGTGATCTTGCGGCGAACCTCGTTTTTCAAACACTGATGACTTATCTGGCCTATTTCAATACGGACATTTATGGATTGGAAAATTGGCTGGACCTCTCATCATTCAATCTGGGAATTCAATGATAAATTCTACCTGTTTTATCACGACAGCAGTTTAAGCCAAGGCACTACACACTTGCGCTATGTGAAAGTGACAGAAATTTTTTATGATGAAAATGGTTTTATACAAACCCTAAGGCCGTACAAAATCTAATGAAAAATTAATTCTATGATGAAAAAAATATTTGCCTTTCTTCTATTGATAGTGACACTGAATGTTTCCCATGCACAGTCATTTCAAAATCCCATATTGTCAGGTTTTTATCCTGACCCCAGTATTTGTCGCGCAGGTGATGATTACTACATTGTCAATTCTTCATTTGCATATTATCCCGGATTACCATTATTTCATAGTAAAGATTTGGTCAACTGGAAACAAATCGGATATGCAATGGATCGTCCCGAACAATTGAATCTTGACGGTGCTGGCATTTCGCGTGGTTTATTTGCACCTGCCATCAGCTTTCATAACGGAACGTTTTACATCGTTTGTACGGAAGTGAGCAAACTTGGCAATTTCGTGATTACTGCAAAAGATCCTAAAGGGCCCTGGAGTGATCCCTTTAAAATCCCGGAAGTAAATGGAATTGATCCGGCGCTGTTTTTTGATGACAATGGTAAAACATATATCATCTACAACAGTATTCCCCCTGATAATAAAAGTGTGTATGACGGTCACCGCACGATCAGGATGTTTGAATTTGATGCCGCTCAAAGGAAGGTTGTGGGAGAAGAAAAATTATTAGTCAACGGTGGTACTGATATGTCAAAAAAACCGAAATGGATTGAAGCACCGCATATCATCAAAAAAGATAGCTGGTACTACCTGATATGCGCAGAAGGTGGAACAGAATATAATCACTCAGAAGTGGTGTTCAGAAGTAAATCAGTGGAAGGGCCGTTTATTCCTTTCGAAAAAAATCCAATACTAACTCAGCGTCATCTTGATACGACCAGGCAAAATCCAATCACTACCGCTGGCCACGCAGATTTTGTAGAAGGTAAAGACGGTAAGTGGTGGGGAATATTTTTAGCCTGCCGTCCTTACAAGGGTGATTATTATAACACCGGAAGAGAAACCTTTATGGCGCCGGTAGTTTGGAAAGATGGATGGCCGCAGTTTGATCTTGATGGAGAAGTAATTAAATACGCCTACCCTATCAATGCGAAGGTTGATACCAAAATTGAAAGACTGAACGGCAATTATTTTTTTCGTGATGAATTTGAGAAACCCGCCCTCAACTATCGTTACCGCTTTTTGAGAACGGTTCGTAGTAATTGGTACAGTTTAACAGATAAGAAAGGTGCTCTCACAATGCAACTCCGCCCAGAAACAGTATCAGGAAAAGCCAATCCCTCATTTGTTGGTTTTCATCAGCCACATTTAAAAGGATATGCAGCAACATCTTTACAGTTTGATGCGGCGGCAGAAAATGAAAAAGCCGGACTGCTGCTTTTTCAGAATGAAAGAAGATACTACTACCTCTGTAAATCCGTAAAGGATGGCAAACCTGTTGTGGAGTTGTTTAAAGGAACTGAATTGGTAAAATCTGAACCTTTAGTCGGTAAGAGCGGCGACGAAATATTTTTTAAGATCGAAGCAAATAATGACCAATACAGTTTCCACTATGCAACATCAAAAAATCAATGGAAAGTATTTGTTGATAATGTTGACGGAAAATACCTGAGCACAAAATCTGCTGGTGGTTTTGTAGGATGCCTCTATAGTTTGTATGCGACATCAACTGAAAAACCATCTACAAAAAAGGCTGTGTACAATTGGTTTGAGGTGAGGAATAATGATGACGTGTATAAAAAATGATTTTGGAAGGGCGGGGAGTTTTTGCCGGGAAGACGGGGAGTCGGGGAGGAAAATAGAAGAAAAAAAGACATTTTAAGGATGCCGTTTACATCAAAAATTATAAAGAAATAGAAACATGTATTTACTTTTTTGTCTCACGCATTTCCGCCTCACCGCCTCACCGGCAAAAAAAAATAACTAACCAAAATATTAACTGATAAAAATACGACAATGAAACAAAGTTGCTTAGCACTTATTTTAGGATTACTCATTACACAATTTTCATTTGCGCAAAACCGTATGGTGCTTTTTCCTGAAAAGTCAAAAGACACTATCAGCATTGACCTGTTTGGTTTGAGACTTAAAACTGTCATAGAGAAATAAATTCCGACTGATCAGTTGGTATTTCCCTATGCCATTGAGCCAGCCATTCCATTCGCTTACCAAAATAAGTTCATAAAATTTGATTACTACCAGCCGATTTAAAACGTTCAGGAATGTTGTGACCTACATTGACTTTTAAACACCAGCCCTGTGAATGTGCCAACCGATTTATCCATTCTATGTAAGGCATTAGCTCAAAAGCGTGATCGTTCCATAAGCGTATTCTATTTGCTTTGTAAATGAATTTGTACTGTTTAACCCGGGATTCTCTCCATTAAAACTTCGTTTCCCATCGTATCATAATATGTACAGGTCATCTTTTCCATCTTTATCACCCATTTATTTACGCCCGACTGCGCACATTGTTTACAAAAACTAAGGAAGTCTGTATTTCCTTGCTGATGTGCTTGCAAATCAGAATTAAATTGTTCCGCATTAGCGGAGGAATGAATACCCAGCGTCTCATATCTGCTACCACTGGATAATTTATAACCGTTTGCACCGTAATATTCTGTATTGCCATTTGCAACAAAGGTTTCATAATGGGTAACACCGAGTTTTTTAATATTCTGGATATAGGCGGGGAAATCTGCTCCTGATTTTACCTGTGAATGTGCAGCTTTGATTTGATCAGGCGTAAACATTTTTGTTGATTTGATTGATGAATAAAAAATTTTTGACCTCATGACACTACCAGCGCAGATAGAATATAACAAAACCCCGTTTGACTGATTTGCCATGCACAATGACTCAGCAAAGATGCGGTTACTCAATATCCTGTAATTGTAAAAAATCGTTTTTCTACAATAGTCGCTTGAAATGCCCGGGGGTATCGCCAGTGAATTGTTTGAAGTCTTTTATGAAATGTGCCTGGTCGAAAAAATTATTTTCATAGCAGATCTCCGTAAGCGATTTAGTTTTATCCAGTTGAGAAAGTACCGTATTGAAACGAATGACGGAAGCAAATTTCTTGGGTGTGGTGCCAACAATTTTCCTGAAGCGTTTTTCAAAAGGACTCTGACTGATTAACAATTTCTTATTAAGTTCTTTTATGGGGATTGTTCCATTACTTTGGTAGATGAATTTCACAGCTTCTATAATCAGTTTGTCACCCTGAATATCCTTTAGTTGTGACAGCAAAAATTGTTCAACAACTTTTATCCGCTGCTGGTCGCCGACTGCCATGCCAAGTTTATCCTCCACTTCAGCTACTTTATTTTTGTCAAATATGTTGTCGAGCGATAAACTGAGATTAAATAACTCATTTGCCGGAGGTGTGGCAAAATGGGCAAAGCCGGTTTCAGTAAAATATACCAGTATAGTCCATGTATTTTCCGTATTCCTGAAAATCTTATAGCTGTCAGCCAAACCTGTGATACCCGCCGACGACAATTTGTTTTCGGTATTATTCTGTAGAGCTGTAAGTTGTCCACTGTATTGAAAACCCATAACCAATCCCGTAGAAGGAAATACTTTATACTCATTTTCATTAGCATTTTCAGACAAGATGTAATGCCTGACGAATGGCTTCAATTGATCTGTTGGAATATGAGTGTCGAATTTCATTTCGTTTTCTCGTTCCTGAATAGTTTCAATTTACAATGGCACAAAGGTATAAATTCTTCATATGATCGAAGTCACTTATCCTGCAACATTTAATGACTACTTTCGCTGTCGGTAATTTTAAAATTTCGCCATTTCAAAATATGCGTGTTATCGTATTAAAAATACTTGGATTGATTATTCACCTGAATATGGCATCAACGGTATGTGCGCAAAAAACAGATAAAGTTCTATTAAGAAACGGTGATGAAATAACAGGAGAAATAAAGAACCTTAAATTCGCTATACTGAGTTTTAGTACTGATGGTCCGGGAACGCTTTCCATAAAGTGGGAACACGTTATAAAGATCACCACCGACAAAACTTTTCAGGTGACCTTACGCCAGGGCGATGTGCTGGTCACCAGACTGGACAGTGCGTTTTTAAATCAATCTCATCTGATGTTGAATGATATTGTAGAAATAGTCCGGATTAAAGACAAATTTTTACAAAGAATGAGTGGGGATGCAAACCTGGGATTCAATTATGCAAAGGCAAACAATACACTTCAGTTTAACTTAAACAGTGCGTTTACCTACCGAAAACCCAAAATGGAAGTTAACTTAAAGTTGAACTCGGTTATTACAGATAACTCCATTGACAGTATCACATCAAAAAAACAGGATGTAACCACCGACCTTTACAGAAAATTAAATAATAATTTCTATTTAAATGGATTACTTGGCTGGCAGCAAAATACCCAACTCGGATTGAAAAACCGTGTGCTGCTGTCATTGGCGGGTGGAAAAGTATTGTTGAGCAATAACCGTCGCCGATTGTTAACCGGGGGTGGGCTGACATATAACGTGGAACAATCAACGGGAAGTGAGTCAGGAACCAACAATCTGGAAGGACTCCTTGCCATTCAATATAAAGAGTTTCAGTATTCATCGCCAAAGATTTCAATTACTACGGGATTGGCATTATACCCCGGACTTTCAGATTGGGGGCGGCTAAGAATGGATCTGCAGATTAATTTAAGAATTGAAATTTTTAAAGATTTCAACGTCGGACTTAGTTTCTACGAAGCTTACGATAACCGCCCGCCAAATGGAAATGCATCCAAAAGTGACTTTGGAATAAATTTTTCAATTGGATATGAATTTGGGAAATAGGAACTGTCTGATGTTTAATTGCCAGACGTTTTAAAATGATCATATCATTTACACTGAAAATTACATGCTAATAAATGGACACATTCAAAGTGCCCGAATTATTATCAATCAATTTGACGTTTTGATTTACCCCTTATTCCTTATTCCTTGGTTGAGTGGTATAATGACCAATCAGCAGCGTAATGATGATAGCAACATATAACTGGCCTGTTACACTGATAAAGTTCGAAACAACTTTGCCTTCCGGTGTCATGGGAACTATATCGCCAAATCCAGTGGTGCTGAATACCACAAGCGCATGATAGATATAATCATTCATCCCCTGTACCGGAGTTTCAGCAACTTCAGCGAAAGTGAAACTACCTTTTGAAAGATTAGCCGTTATCCCTATCAAAAGCGCAGATACCAGCGCTGATAAAAAATACCCATTAAGACTGTCAACAATGACATTTGTTCCGCTCTGCCTGATATTGGCGATTTGTACCAATAATCTTCCAACAATATATGCGAAGAAAATAAGTTGGGGAATATTGGACTGATTACGAAGTTCAGCATCATAAAACAATATTGACCATTTTATAAAAACGACAGATAAAGCGATGATTAAATTAAACCTCCTTCCTTTCCTTAACACATATACAGACGTTAAAACTATTCCTGTAAATAAACCGTGGTACATTATTGCATACAAGGATTCAGGAAAAAATGGTACTATAAATAAAACCATTAATAAAAGTATCAGCAGAAGAATACGGGGAGATATTAAAAAATGATATTTGTTCATAAATTTAATGACTTTATCCAACGAAAATATTGAAAGGCTGACGTCCAATTATAAGTGAGTAACAGCAATTCACAGTTACTAATCGATTTCTTAAATTAAATCAGTACGACGGTTTAAAGTTGCGTTTGTCTTTGAAACAAAAATTAAAAAAATAGACACCTGTATCTCATACAAAACTTAGTCATTTTAGGTGTTGTCAGGTTGCAAAATACTATTTGGATAAAATGCTACCTGGTGGTGATCATTAAAAATGCTAAAACCAATCCCAACAAAACAACAAGAAAGGACAGTACGATACCTTTTGACAAAATAAAAAAACTCGATTTTTTCATATGAGCCAGTTGCTTGCTACGAATAATAAACTGAATTGCTTCTATCAATAAAATAACAGTTCCGGTGAGGGTTAAGGTAAGTCCTATAAAATGTGCATTTTTTACCATAGCAACGCCAATTGCCATTCGCTGCTCATGTATGTAGGCAAAGCCTTTGTCAATTGCGATACCGGCAGTTATTAATGTAAACATAGTTCTGATCCAGGCGAGATGAGTTCTTTCCAGTGCCAGTTCGGTCCTTTCAACGGCAAGGTCCAAACGGGGATCACTTTCTAATTCCGCTTTTGATCTTACGGCTGCATTATCGTTCATAAAAAAGATTTAGTTTAAATAATACTTAACCCGACAAATTATTTGCTTTTTTATAATGACTTAGTTCGTTTGTTTGTAAATAAATAGTACCGGGATCCAATCTCCGCACTCCATTGGAAGCGTGCTATAAAATCGCCAAATATTCCGGCGCCTGCCGTCGCAAATAAGTTTAACCGAGGAGTTGGCGCAGTAACTGCCCTGAACTTGAGGTTCATTGAAAGCCCTCCCCGCACATAATCAATATACCACTCCGGTGCAAGGTAGGTCCACATCTTTTTGCTCCACGATTTAAGCATAACCAGCTGTATTTTTGAAAAATTAACGTCTGATCTTGTTTCGTCACCGCTTACTGAATTCGTTTGCTGAAGTATTGCGGCGATTATTATTCTTTTACCTCGCAGTATCCTGCTATACGAAATTACAGGAATAAGCAGGTTTTTGCCAGATCCCAAAAGCTTTGATTCTGCTGTGTTTAAACTGATTTCTAAAGAGGCTGTAACGGCCGAAAAAGGATTTTCGAAGAATTTGTATCCCAGCAATCGGAAGGAAATATCCCCGATACCAGAATGACTGACATCTGAAGATGCAACACGCGAATTATATACAAATGGAACATCAAGGCGCGTGGAGAAACGTTTGCCTATTTTCACGTTGGTTCTCAAAACTGTCTGGTTAAAGTATACATTATTTTTATACTGTTGAAGTTCATTAAAGAGCTCCACCCGCGTAAAAAATTGTGAAGGATCGTCGGCATCAGAACGGGTTTGTTTTTGTTGCAGAGAATCTGCATCGTTCTGGCCAATAACAATTTCCACCACATGGATAAATAATAACAGTAGAAAGATGATCTTCAATTTATAATTAGCGTTAACAGATTTAATAATATTATACAGCAACTGCTTCCTGAAATAAAACTGGCCGGGTTTAAGCCTTCCTGGCTTCAACCTGAATGCGATAAAAAAAGTGACTGCCCGTTTTTACCAAAATTGTTTCAGGATCAAAATATTTTCATCTCATAGCAACAAAATACATCGAACCTGAATGATAAGGTCAGGTCTGACGGTGAACGTTAAGTTTAGTAACCATGCTGTTTTCGATTTTCACTTTTATACTTTCACACTTTTCATAAAAAGAAGTGTATCAATAATCATCTCTAAAAACATCTTTCGTTATTACATCACCACCTTCCATAGTTAAACGTAAGCTGATCAGCGGTTGCTGTGAAACTTTAAAAAATCCTTCCTGAGGCCGATCCAATGCGGCAATCAAAATAAAAACCACTGTAAATGAAATTGCCAGGATTATCGATGCGGGAGACCTGCCTGAACCAGCCATCGCTATTTGATATCCTATCAAAAACATACTTAAAAGCAGCAATGCATAAAGTGAAAACCATAAACCCGGTGATGTCCTTGCCTGGTAACCCCGGGCTAATCTTAAACTATGAATGTCGATTACTTCATTGAGCGATGCCACGTACAGGGAAGCAACATCAGAATTCATATCAAGCCGGGCATTAACAACCGCCAATTTCCAGAGTTGACGTTGTAAACGATCAGTCTCCATCATTGCTTTTGGCATCTTGCTCAAGTCAAGCGTTTGAACAACGTCGATCCGTACGTTCAAATATTCCTTCAAAAGATTTACTGACCGTGTACGGTCTGGCTCCGGTATAAAGTCTGTTCTCAAAAAAGTAGTACCGATTGCATTCGCTTCCTGGCGTACCAGTTCTTTTCGGGCATCAAACCGATTATATAATATGCCGAAAGTAAATGCCAGTAAAAATGCCAGTAAGCCAAATACAGCTCCGGAAATAACCGATAATGGCGAATCATTTTCAATACCATAACGGCGGCTTAGTATCAGTCCTGACCTGTAGCCTCCTTCAATAGAAAGTAATACAATCAGAATAGTGACCAGCGCCAACAACCATATCGGACTATTTTGAATACTCATTGCGGATTACTTTGACAGGGTCACCTTATATCAGTATGCTTAGAAACCAAAAAAAATCGATAAATATTTCAGGGCTTTTAATTGCTCATAACTGGCCCTTTTTATCATTCCTATTAAAGAATTCGTCAGACAAAATCGTAGCAACACCATTTTTTTTCACCTAATCCTTTTCTGGTACGGGACTTGGGAACGTCCACGAACTATTAAGAATTTCTGGTCTTGCACGGTAAAGTCTTACAATATAATTCCATCCTTCAGAGATGGGTAGGTAGTTCCTGTTTTTGGGATCACCTCCAAAATGAATTATTATACTTCCGTCATTCTCTTTTTTTGCTGAGAAATTGTTGATGGAGTATGCGTTGAATTTATTCTTTTCAAAATAACCATCTTTATTGTAAAGGCTGATCGACCAGAAACCATCAACCGGAACATCTTTTACAATTAATTCATAAGCTGTTTTGCCGTCATTTTTTTCAGGTACAACATTAAGATAAATAGCGGCACCCGGTGGATTACCTCCCCACCCTGAAGCAGCACCCAGTAAATGAGCAATCGGGTTTACTTGACCCACATCCCCAAAACAAAGTTTTGTATCGGTGAGGGTTGATGCAACAACTTTAATAGCATCTCTCAGTTTATCCAGTGATCGCTGATCCCAGTTTGGAACCTCAAAAGTTCCGCTTGATACCTGCGAAGCAACCACTTTGTTTTGCAAGGCAGTTACCAGTTGATTTTCTTTTTCCTCGTCACTGTTAACGAGCGTCCGAACGATAAGGCATACATAACGTGAACCAATATTTTCTTTGGTTAATGTATGAGGCCCGGGCCTATAAATAACAGATTTGGTATATTCTTCTTCATTAATTACCTGCATGGCAATATACCTGTCTCCGGCATCAGGTAATGTTACAGTGAGGGGAGTAGTTAAATCAAAAATTCCAATCGAGTAGCGGGTATCCCTATTCATGCGAACAATATCCTGTTTGTCGATTGGTGTAATCGAGCGGATGTGGAAGAATTTACCGAATGCTCCCAATTTGGTATAGTTAGTAAATGTCCGGTGAGTTTCAGCACGCACAAAGGTTTCCCAGGTTACAGGAATGGCATTTTCTACCCTGGGTTTATTCGCATTTGGATTTTGCGCCTGTGCAACGTTTAGCATTAATACCAATCCGAAGGCCATTAATCTAAACGGCAGTTTTAATATTTTTTTCATCATATTTTATTATTTACGGTCATCTCTAAAATACTTTGAGGAGATGACCGCTGATTATTGTTTATTTGATTACATCAATCTTCACTTTTTTAACCTTTCGGTGAATTTCGAAGGTCCGCCGTAATCTGGTACAGGCGTACGGTCATCAACCCCAACGTCAGCAAGATCATCTACTGAGAAAATACCAGGTTGCGCCCGGAGCAAAGTACATAAACAACGGTTTATCAGGCAATAATGCCTGCTGGAAATTAACCCATGAAACTGCATGGTTCGTCATATCCGTAGTAAAGTGGTAATCCGGTTCATCGGGTGTTTCAACAATCACCCACATTATTAATCTTGCTCACATTTTCGGAGAAGAATAGGCGTACAATTGGCATAGGACTCCAGTGCATCTCCCTGGTCACGCATCTTCCGTATTTCAAAGGAACCCACCTTAGGAAATCGTAGAGCCCGGCATTTGTTTGAAGTTCTTTGAATACAGTAGCCGATACAGTTCTTCGAAAACTAAAATCTGGTTGAAGGTAGGCGTGTGGTTTTTGAATTTTGTTACATACAGTCATGTAACAGTTAAATAACTGTATTTAACTTATAAAAAATCAATATACCTGTATACTTTCACCATCTTAAAGAAAGTGTCAGTTTAATTAAATAGATAGTTGGTAAAGGCGAAACGTTAGATATCCGTTGTGCGGTTAGACGTCAACGTCAAAAGGAAAATAGCATGAAGTCCATGCATAAAACTTAATAAATCGATCAGATATCAGAAATGCATCCGTTACCCCTGAAAACCAAAAAACAAGCCCGAAGGCTTAAATTCTATTTGAATTGGATCAAAATTCACTAAAGAACGGGAATATTTGAAAGATCTGCTTTCACTGAAATTGTGAAAATTATTCTTCTTAGATTATTGATTTTTTTTCATTCCACTATTAAATAAAAAATACGCATTATGAAGTTTTCATTTTTACTGACACTGGGAACATTTTTAGTACTGAGTTCTTTCGCACAAAGCAACAAAGAAGACGTTGACATGATTCAGGCTATGTACGGCAAAGAAAAGAAAGAAATCGCTGCTGGTTTTGTTCAGATTGATGCTGCAAAAAAAGATGCTTTCTGGAAATTATATGATGACTATGAGGCCGAACGTAAAGCACTGGGAAAAAAGAGAATTAGCCTGCTCGAAAAATACGCCAACAGCTATGATTCACTTACAGACAAAACTATGGATGAGATTGTAAAGGAGATGATCACATTGCAAAAAGGCACCGATGGACTTATTGCAAAATATTATGACAGATTAGTAAAATCAGCTGGTGTAAAACCTGCTGCACAGTTTTATCAGCTTGAAGCATATCTGTCTAGTGTAACAAGGACATACATTATGAACAAAATACCATTTATTGGTGAGTTGGAAAAAGTTGCCGTACCACCGGTTCAATAACAAGGTAATGAGGAAACCAAAGTGAATAATGATTAATGATTGTGACGTTATGCTGGAGTTGATACATTAATTATTTAAAACAGTCACTTTACTGTGAATATTCTTGATTGACATCACTAAAAAATTCATTCAATAACCGGCAGCAGGCGTAGGATTAACTGAAAGAAATCAGTAATTACTACAGGACTATTAAAAACAACTTTTATTGAGAATTTCGAAAATGTTTCACGCCAGTTAGCAGAAATTTTGCCCTTGAATAATTGCTGACAAATGCGAATTAAATACCAAATAGCTGAAAACAGCAATGAAATGTAATTCAAAAAGGCTGAACAAGTCAACCAAAAAAAAGAGGAGGTTGAGAATTTATTATTCGTTGGGTCTAACTATCTCTATAGTTTTTTCAACAGTTTTTTGATAGAAGCGTTGAAAATTAAAACAGAAGTTGAAAGCAGATTTATAAATGTGTTTGCTGATGCAGGCAAGGAAACTTTTTATGAATCAGCTCAAATGAGTACCCAATCTAACAGCATCATTATTGACTTGCATGAATAAAAGGTTGTACTAAAAAAATAACATTTTCCACCCAGGAAAAGAATAAGCTATCTAAATAAAACCAAAACTACGATGAAAAAGAGATCCTATTTTTCGATATTACAATGCCTGGCGATAGCAGTGCTTCTTTACAGTTGCCAGCAACCGGAAGCAAAGCAAGAAAGTAGTACATCATCACCGGTTGCTGCAACCAGTGATTTAGACCGTACATCTCTTCCTATTAAAGAACTAACTTACCCGGAAGATACCACGCTGGATGCCCGAAATGCAAAAGCACCAGCCAGGTTTGAAGTAAAAGCACCTGCTAAAGCGCCGAATGTAGTCGTTGTATTAATTGATGACCAGGGCTTCGGGGTATCCAATGCATTTGGTGGCCCGGTAAGTGAACCAACATTGGAGAAACTTGCAGCAAACGGTTTAAAATATAACCGTTTTCATACAACAGCCCTTTGTTCTCCTACACGTGTGGCACTTCTCACAGGGAGAAATCATCACTTGAATAATGCGGGTGCTATCATGGAACTGGCAACAGGATTTCCCGGTAACACTGGTGCCCGACCAAACAGTATTGCCCCGCTTGCAGAGATGTTGCGATTAAACGGTTACAGCACTGCTGCATTTGGAAAATATCATGAAACAGCACCGTGGGAAGTTTCTGTTTCCGGCCCGTATGATCGCTGGCCTACCCGTTCTGGCTTCGACAAATTCTATGGTTTCATCGGTGGTGAAACGAACCAATGGGCACCTGCAGTCTATGATGGTACTATAAGGGTAGAAACACCGAAGGATCCGAATTATCATTTTACTACTGATATGACAAACCAGGCGATCAATTGGGTGAGCGCTCAGCAGTCTCTAACCCCTGATAAACCTTTCTATATGTATTTCGCAACTGGTGCCACCCATGCGCCGCATCATGCACCTAAGGAATATATTGAAAAGTATAAAGGAAAATTTGATCAGGGTTGGGATAAATTACGAGAAGAAACTTTTGCCAAACAAAAAGCATTAGGAGTTATTCCGCAAAATGCACAACTCACTGCGCGTCCAAAAGAAATTCCTGCATGGGATGATCAAACACCCAATCAGAAAAAACTTTTTGCAAAACAAATGGAAGTATTTGCCGGCTTTGCTGAACACACGGACCACGAAGTGGGCAGATTGGTTCAGTCGCTTGAAGAAATGGGTGAATTGGATAATACGCTGTTTTTATATGTGGTAGGTGATAACGGATGTAGCGCAGAAGGCGGCCCTGAAGGTGCTTATAATGAAATGATGGCTTTAAATGGAATTATTGGAACCGCAGATCAAATGATGAATCATATTGATGATTGGGGTAGCCCGAATACTTTCCCGCATTTTGCAATCGGCTGGGCACATGCCGGAAACACACCATTTCAATGGACAAAACAAATAGCCTCACATTTTGGCGGCACAAGAAATGGAATGGTTGTTCATTGGCCAAATGCCATCAAAGCAAAAGGTGAGATAAGGTCTCAGTTTACCCATGCAACTGATATTGCACCAACAGTGATGGAAGCT
>JANPJC010000078.1:0-2886 GCA_031425315.1 Chitinophagales bacterium | reverse complement strand
AGGCCAACAAAGAAAATGAAAGTGTATGTAACATCTCCGCGTTATTCAGCGCTTGAAGTTTCCGGTTCCTGCAATATCATAGGTGAAAATAAAATCACATCATCTGACAGGTTAACACTGGGTGTAAGTGGTGCAGGCGATATTAAAATGGAAGCTGATGCGCCGGAAGTGGAAGCAAGGATATCAGGAAGCGGTAATGTAGACTTGAAAGGAAAGACGCGTGATTTTGAACTTGAATTGAGTGGAGCTGGAAAAGCCAGGTGTTATGAATTGTTGTCAGAAACCACTGAAGTTGATATTTCAGGAGCGGGGTCTGCAGAAGTCTATGCCAGTGTAAGACTGGATGCAAGGGTAAGCGGAGCAGGTAATGTGAGATATAAAGGGGACGGATCAATTGGCGAGAATAAAGTCAGCGGGGCGGGAAGTGTCAAAAGGGTGGATTAAATTAAGACATTGATGATTTAAAGGAGCGGTATAAAACTGCTCCTTTTTTTATTAGTGGAATAAAATAGTCGATAGCGGAAGCTGGTAGATTTTATGTAAGCATTAAACAGGTTTCTGCTGTTTACGCATGTTGAATTAAACATATCTTTGTCATCCTATGACCCGCAAAGAAAGGATCATCCTTATTTTACTCGCCAGTATCAATTTTACACATATTCTTGATTTTATGATAATGATGCCATTGGGTAATTACCTGATGCCTCATTTTGAAATTTCTCCGGGATATTTTAGTATGATCGTTGCAGCATATCCCATTACTGCGTTTGTTTCCGGCATTGCAACTGCATTTTCGGTAGACAAATTTGATCGCAAAAAGGTTTTGCTTTTTGCATACGTGGGTTTTTTAATTGGCACATTGTTTTGCGGATTGGCACCTACAGCAGCATTACTGATGGCGGCCAGAATTTTAACGGGAATATTCGGAGGATTGATAGGCGCCCAGGTATTATCAATAATCGCAGATGTGTTTCCGTACGAAAAACGTGGGCGGGCAATGAGTTCGATCTTTATGGCTTTTGCAGCCGCCTCTGTTTTTGGCGTACCATTTAGTCTCTACCTGGCAAACCTGTTTTCATGGCACGCGCCATTTATTTTTATTGCTGCTTTAGGTTGTTTTATCGTGCCTATGATTTCGAAATTTTTGCCTTCGGTGCACGGCCACGTTGTGGAGAACGCAGCAAAACAATCTGTTTTAAAAAGCACTGGTGACATATTTCGCGACCCTGCACAATCTATGGCGCTTTTACTTGCAGGGTCTTTGATGTTCGGTCATTTCTTGTTGATACCATTTTTAAATCCTTTTCTTGAATTCAATAAAGGGTTTTCAAAAACAGAAACGCCATTAGTTTATATGGTGGGTGGCGTTTGCAGTTTAATAGCATCCGTGGTAATAGGCCGTATGTCGGATGTTTACGGAAAATTCAGGGTTTTTATCATCGCAGTAATTTGTTCGTTGGTACCCATATTTATGATTACCAATCTGCCGGACATTTCATTGTTTTGGGTACTGGCTATTTTCGGATTCTGGTTCGCGGCATCAACTGGCAGAAATATTCCTGTACAGGCCATGGTGAGTACAGTGGTGAATCCTGCACAACGGGGAAGGTTTATGAGTTTTAATTCATCCTTTCAGCAATTGTTTACAGGGTTGGCTTCACTGGTTGCCGGACTCATTGTAGAGAAAAGTGCAGACGGAAAAATCCTGCACTATAACAGGGTAGGCTACCTGAGCGTGCTGGTTGTGAGCGCAACGATTTACTTTGGATATGTACTGGCGAAAAGACAAAATCTTAAATAGCCAATCAATGTCGATGAATTAAGATACGGATCGGATCAACTTCACGGCTTTTGCGGAAAGGCCTTCCAAGGAAACATCCGCTTCATAGTCACATAGGGCACAAAGAAATTTCTCTTGTATTCAACTATGTGGTTCAAAAAAGCACCGCTAAGAAGTTCGATTTTCTCTTAATTCAATGGTATTGGATAGCCAGTAGACAAAAGAAATTAGCATTATTCTTCCTCATCATTCCTGTAGAAAGGGACTTTCAATTTTACGGTATAATCTATCGGCCGGTTATGTTCAATCGCCGGATACCATCCGCGAACAGAAAGAATTACACGCATCACCTCATCAGCTAAAATTTTTGATGGTGTACTGATGATCCTGAAATTGATCATTTCACCATATTTTGTAACTGTGAATTCTACATCTACAATACCAGAGATATTGTCTCTCAAGGCTTCTTTCGGATAAATCAAACTATCCATGATGTACTTGTTCACGCCACCATATATCCCTTTAATAGTTGGAGGTGTTTCAATGCTGCATTGAATGCCGGAAAGTTTTCCTGTACTGTCAAAGCATTGCAGGTCTGTGAGTTTGGAGTTTACATATTTTTCTTTGGTTGCTGGATTCCCGTTTTCATGATACCAGGTCCATTCGCCAATCGGATCATCGTTTCGGTATGTTCCTTTTAATCTGGGATTACCATTTTCAAACCATGCTGCAGCATAACCATCTTTTACCCCACGTAAAAAAGCAGTTGAATCACGCATGTTCCCATTCACGTACCAACTCTTCCATACTCCGGTTTGCAGGTTATTATCCATCATACCAATGATTGCCACTTTGCCATCAGGATGATAGTAAGTGTACAAACCATTTTTGGTTTGCAGATTTTTATCTCTGAAGCTGGCTTTCAATAAAAGCACTCCTGCATTGTTTGAAATGAGCGCATTCCACCCATTGCCAACCTGGTAAACTTTTCCGGTGTATACGGCATTGTTTTTCGATACGGGCTCCAGGTTGGCATTGAAATATTTTAAAGTCGTGTCTGCCTGTGAAAATCCGCAGGAGCAAATCAAAAGACTGAAAGCCAATAA
>JANPJC010000077.1:0-40726 GCA_031425315.1 Chitinophagales bacterium | reverse complement strand
TTAGCATTTCCCCACTACGCAATCTGACACTAATTCATTAAATTTAAGTTTCTTTAAAAGATTGCAAATGCCTGCTGTACTAAAGAAGAAATACTGGTTGATATTTTTGGTGATGCTTATCGCCATTGCAGGTTATGCTTTCATTTTCTCAAAGCCGGCAGTTGATTATAGCGCCGATATTAAACCGCTCCTGAATAAAAAATGTATTTCTTGTCACGGCGGTGTAAAGAAAAAAAGTGGTTTTAGTTTATTGTTCCGGGAAGAAGCGCTGGATACGACTGAATCCGGTAAACCAGCCATCATCCCTGGTGACGCAGAAGGAAGCGAAATGATCAGAAGGCTGACCATGAAAGACCCTGACGAAAGAATGCCCTATCATGAAGAACCATTGCCGGCAGAAGAAATCGAACTATTACGGCGTTGGATAAACGAAGGTGCAAAATGGGGCGAGCACTGGGCATTTGTTCCAGTGAAAGAACAAAAGATTCCTTCAATTAAAGGCGGCTTTTTAAATCTGTTTAATGTAGATGATCCCTGGGTCAAAAATGATATTGACTATTTCATCGTTGATAAATTAAAAAAAGAAAATCTCAAACCTTCAGTTGTAGCTGATAAACGGACTTTGTTAAGGCGTGTTTCATTAGATTTAATTGGCCTTCCTGCACCTTTATCCTTTCAAGAAAAATTTCTGGCGGACTCAGGCACCAACGCATATGAAAACCTCGTCGATTCACTTTTGGCACTTCCTCAATTCGGCGAAAGGTGGACCTCCATGTGGCTTGATTTGGCGCGCTATGCGGATACGAAAGGTTACGAGCGGGATGACAGTCGTTCAATTTGGAGATACCGCGACTGGTTAATCAAAGCTTTCAATCAGGATATGCCATACGATCAGTTCTTAACTGAACAAATGGCCGGCGATTTACTACCAGATGCGACTGACGAACAAATGCTGGCAACAGCTTTCCACCGCAACAGTATGACTAATGATGAAGGCGGAACAGAGAATGAAGAATTCCGGGTAGCTGCTACACTCGACAGGGTGAACACAACCTGGGAAGTTTTGATGGGATCCACCTTTGCCTGTGTTCAATGTCATAGTCATCCATACGATCCTTTCAGGCATGAAGATTATTACAAATTTTTAGCGTTTTATAATAACACACGTGATGAAGATACTTATGCAGAATATCCTCTTTTTCATGAATACAAAAAAGAAGACAGTACAAAGTTTGAAAAATTAAAAAGCTGGGCAAATCAAAATCTCACAACAAAAGAATCCAAAGAAATAATTTATTTTCTTAAGACCTGGCAGCCGGTAATTTATGGACAGTCAGCTGTTTCATTCGTTAATTGCGAATTGGCAGATACCAAATGGTTAATGATGCGCAAAAATTCCTCCGCAAAAATCCAGCAGGTAGAATTATCAGGTAAAAGCAAACTGACTTTCAGGTATCTTGCCTGGCCAAAAGATGGTATTGTAAATATCAGGCTGGATAGCCTTAATGGTAAAATGCTGACGACTATAAACGTACCCAAGGCTGATAAAGGCTGGTCTTTTCATACAGTTGATATTCCTTTAACTTCGGGTATCCGTGATATTTACCTGGTGTACTCTTCAGCTACATTGAAAAAGCCAGAAGACAATGGATTACAATTTGACTGGTTCTACTTTTCTACTGATTTCCCCGGAGAAGAAAAGCCTGGCTATGATTCAGCTTTTGTTTGGTATAATGATTTATTAAGAAGTCCTAAGGTTGATATTACGCCGGTGATGATTGAGAATCCTTTTTACATGCAACGGAAAACGAATGTTTTTGTAAGAGGGAACTGGACCGTGAAAGGCGACGAAGTACAACCTGACGTTCCTGCAACTTTGCCTCCCCTGCCTGCCGATGCGCCCCGCAACCGTTATGGATTAGCGCTATGGTTGACGGATAAATCCAATCCTTTAACCTCGCGTACATTAGTCAATCGCTTATGGGAACAATTATTCGGACAGGGGCTTGTGGAAACTCTGGAAGACATGGGTACGCAAGGCATCCCACCAACCCATCCTGAATTGCTTGATCATCTTTCATGGCAATTGATGAATGAATACAAGTGGAGTATCAAGACGCTACTGAAAGAGATGGTGATGTCGGCCACCTATATGCAGGATTCAAAAGTTAGTAAAGAAGTTTTACAGAAAGATCAATTTAATAAATGGTATTCAAGAGGCCCACGGGTAAGGCTAAGCGCAGAGCAGATCAGAGACCAGGCACTTGAAGTTACGGGCTTACTGAGTAAAAAAATGTATGGTGCAAGTGTAATGCCCTATCAGCCGGGCGGCATTTGGCTTTCACCATATAACGGTCGGAAATGGAATATCAGTACAGGTGAAGATCAGTACAGGAGAGCGTTGTACACCTATTGGAAAAGAACTTCACCCTACCCTTCCATGATCAGTTTTGATGGCGGTGCAAGGGAGGTATGTATCTCCCGGAGAATCCGGACGAATACACCTTTGCAGGCACTCACCACCTTAAATGATTCTGTTTTTATTGAAGCCTCCAGGCATTTGGCTTTCAATATGAAAAAGAAATTTTCAGATGACTATAGCAAGATGATTTCCACAGCATATGAAAATGTTACCGGGCAACCTGTTACACCTGCAAAACTTGTTGTACTTGAAAGATTATATCATGAGGCACTTGAAAAATTCAGTAAGGATAAAAATAGCACCTGCGAAATGGTAGGTATTCAAAATGAATATAATGAACCGGTAACAGCAGCAATGGTGGTGGTCAGCAATGCGATATTAAACCTGGATGAAGTGATAACGAAAAACTGAGGCATGACTAAAAGGGAACTTCAACAACAGCAATGGATAAAAAAAGCTGAAGAAAATAATCTTCAGCGATTGACCCGCCGGCATTTTTTAAAAGAAAGCCGCACGGGTATCGGACTGATGGCGTTGAGCTCATTTTTGGGCGGATGTGATTGGCTGGGTAACGAAAAGCCAGTGGCATCATCAACAGCTCCTGTTTTTGACCCCACGCGACCACTTACTCCAAGGTTGCCACACTTTGCAGCAAAAGCAAAATCAGTTATTTACCTGCATATGGCTGGGGCTCCCTCGCAACTCGAGCTTTTTGATTATAAACCGGCGCTGCAACAACTTGATGGAAAGGACTGTCCAGCGTCATTCTTAGAGGGGAAGAAATTTGCATTTATTCGTGGCGTTCCCAAACTTTTAGGGCCTCAATCTCATTTCGGTCAGAGAGGCGAAAGTGGATTATGGATTTCTGAAAACCTGCCCCATTTTCAACGGATGGCAGATGAAGTCACAATTTTAAAGGGTGTTAATACTGATCAGTTTAATCATGCTCCTGCTCAGCTGTTAATGCACTGTGGCAGTCCGCGATTAGGAAGGCCCAGTATGGGTTCTTGGGTTACGTACGGTCTGGGTTCTGAAAATGAAAACCTGCCGGGATTTGTAGTTCTGACATCCGGCGGTAATAACCCTGATGCAGGTAAAAGTGTTTGGGGCAGTGGATTTCTTCCATCTGTTTACCAGGGTGTGCAGTGCCGGTCTGTAGGCGAGCCGGTGTTGTTTATTAAAGACCCTGAAGGCATGGACAGGGAACTGCGATCGTCATCAATTGATGCTATCAATGAGGTGAATAAACTTACTTACGATGAGTATGGTGATCCCGAAATTTTGTCGCGTATTTCCCAATACGAGATGGCATTTAAAATGCAGATCGCAGTACCGGAAATCATGAATATTAATGATGAGCCGCAATATATCCAGGAAATGTATGGCACGCAACCGGGAAAATCATCTTTTGCAAATAATGCTTTGCTTGCCCGAAAACTGGTTGAGAAAGGTGTTCGGTTTGTACAGCTTTTTGACTGGGGTTGGGATATGCATGGCACAGGAGAAGGCACATCGATTGATGTTGGATTTGTAAATAAATGTCGGGGAGTAGACAAAGCTATGACCGCGCTTTTGCTTGATTTAAAACAAAGAGGATTACTGGAAGAAACGCTGGTGGTATGGGGAGGAGAATTTGGCAGAACACCAATGCAGGAAAACAGGGAAGGAAAACAAAATCCTTTTAAAGGCAGAGATCATCATGCGGATGCATTCAGTATCTGGATGGCAGGCGGCGGTATAAAAAAAGGATTCAGTTATGGCGAAACAGACGAAATAGGATATAACGTTGTTGATGGAAAAGTTTCTGTTTATGATATCCAGGCAACAATTCTTAATCAGCTGGGTTTCGATCATGAAAAACTAACTTATGATTTTCAGGGCCGGCCATTCCGGCTAACTGATGTTCATGGCAAAAAAATTGATGCCATCATCAGTGGTTAACCGCGAAATTTTAATAGCTTCAAAGATTTTCAATAATTATAATTGTTTGTTTCATTGAAAATTAATTACCCTTTTTCAGATGTCAATTTCAAGAAGAAACTTTATTGGTAAAACTGCCGGCGCCGCTGCAGGATTATCTGCGCTGGATGCATTTGCCTTACCTGTTAAATCTTCAAGCACTAATGCTGATTGGTCTTTAAAAATTATGGCAACCAATTGGGGCTTCCAGGGAAGCAATGATACTTTTTGTACTAAAGCCAAAAGTCTTGGATACGATGGATTTGAAATGTGGGTGCCCAATGATGAAAAAGGCAGAACAGAATTGGTTGAGGTTGCCACAAAACATCAACTGTCCATAGGTTTACTTTGCGGAGGAAGTGATCGCGACTTTGTAAAACATTTTGAGCAATTCAGGAAAGCTGCAACAGATGCAACCAAAATAAAGCCGGTTTATATTAATTGTCACTCGGGTAAAGACCATTTCGGTTTCGATCAAAACAGGCAACTGATGGAATTTACGGGTGAGTTGAGTGCAAAAACCGGGGTTCCGATATATCATGAAACGCATAGAGGAAGAGCATTGTTTGCCGCCCACATTACAAAAGAATTTTTACAGAAAATCCCTTCGCTTCGGTTAACCCTTGATATTTCACATTGGTGTAATGTTCACGAAAGTTTATTGGAAGACCAGGCTGAAACGATTGAACTGGCGCTTGGAAGGTCGGAACATATACATGCGAGGATCGGGCACGCCGAAGGGCCTCAGGTAAATGACCCTCGTGCACCAGAATGGCTGAATACAGTAAATGCTCATTTTGCATGGTGGGATAAAATTGTTGAGCGAAAGAAAAAAGATAAAAAAACTATTACGATCTTAACAGAATTTGGACCCGCTGATTATATGCCCACATTACCCTACACGCGTCAACCCTTAAGTGATCAATGGGATGTGAATACATACATGATGCAGGTATTGAGAAAACGATATTTACCCTGACCTGAAAAAATAAACGCTTGCAGATTATCCCGTTTTTTGGCAGTTTTCACCCGGTTTTGGTGCACCTGCCAATTGGAATTTTATTGGTGGCTCTGTTATTAGAATGGCTATCGCGAAAACCAAAATACGCAGCTGTCGAAGACGCAGTTCCTATTGTATTTTTTGTCGCTGCATTATCTGCCATATTTGCCTGCATGACCGGATACTGGCTTTCAATGAGCGGTGAATATGATGAAGTAACGTTAGACCGGCATAAATGGATGGGAATTTTTACAGCCCTCCTTTCTTCTCTTGCTTACATTCTTAAGAAAGGTTACATCCCACTGCCATCATCACACAAAATTTATAATGTTTTTTGTTTTTCGCTTTTTGCACTCATAGTAGTTACGGGGCACCTCGGTGGTAACCTCACCCACGGTTCCGGTTATCTGGTTAAAAATCTACCCGAACCTTTGCGCAAAACTTTTGGATATACAGCACTGCAAAGTGAGGATATTCCTATTCCCGATGTTCAGGAAGCCGCTTTGTACGAAGATCTGGTGGCAAGGTTAATTCAGAAAAAATGTATCAGTTGTCATGGCCCGGATAAACAAAAAGGCGGACTCAGGCTCGACTCAGAGGAATGGATTAACAAGGGAGGAAAAGATGGCAAGATCCTCACAAGCGGTTCTCCTGAACAAAGTGAACTGATTAAAAGACTTTTACTTCCGGCGGAAGATGAAGATCATATGCCACCGAAAGAAAAGAATCAACTTTCGGCAGACGAAATTGCTTTATTGCATTGGTGGATTAAAGAAGGGCCTCAGTTTGACAAAAAAGTGAAAGAACTTGCGCAGAATGATACTATCAAAAAAGTATTGCTCAGTTTTCAGGATGGAAATAATCCAATGGTCTCAACCGCCTCATATGTTCCTTCTGCACCGGTTGCTCCTGTAAGACAATCACTTTCTGACAGTCTTAAAAAAGCAGGCGTTCTAATACAAATTCTTTCGCCGGGAAATAACTATATATCTGCAAGCTTTATCAATATGCAGCAAAATGCTGACTCAGTTATGCCGCTCATTGCTGCGCTGAAAGATCAACTGATCATACTGAGACTTAGCGGAAAAAATCTACATGACAGCAGTTTTAAATACCTCGGTACGCTTAATGAATTGCGAAGGTTGTATCTCGACCGCACAACGGTGACGGATACCAGTATTTTACATATTGGCAACCTCGATAAATTGCAGTATCTCAATCTTGTGGGTACGAAAGTGAGCGTTGAAGGGTTAAAAAAATTGAGCGGATTGACATCGATCCGATCTGTTTTTCTATACCAGTCCCAGGTGAAAAGTGCGGACTATGTCGCCATTACAAGCGTATTCCCTGGTGCAACTATTGATACAGGTGGATATATAGTACCGATACTTGAATCTGATACAACTGAGTTTAAACCGCTGAAAAAAACTAAACCGAAGAAAGAATAAGCCGGTGGATTATGTCGTTGAGTTCAGACTGTCTTTCGCGGATCTTTTGCAACAGCGTAATTTGATTTACCGCTCTTTTCAGATTATGGCCTTCGTATCTCGCGCCATAGTAAACGTCATTATTTAAATGATCAGTCATAAAACGAAGGGCCTGCATATAAATCATGAATTCACCTGCGTAAAGAAATTTCTCTTTTTCTGCGTCCTTCAGTTCATATACCATATGTTGCAGGTATCCCTTAACGATAGCTTCAAAAAAATCTGTGCGGATACTGATCAGGGAGGGATCTGATTCTTCATCTGCAGGCGATAAATAAGTACGCATCATATCACCCAGATCACTAATGAAATAACCTGGCATTACCGTATCAAGGTCAATTACACAAATTCCTTTCTGTGTTTCATCGAAGAGCACATTATTTATCTTCGTATCGTGGTGAATGACACGAAGGGGAAAATTAACATCAACTGTGATTTGCTCATAAATATTTACGAGATGCTGCTGGCTTTCAAGGTATTCAACATATTGCTGGCATTCTGTTTTACGCTGCCGGTTTCCGTTTTGCAGCGCTTCCTTAAATTGCCTCCATCTCCACGATAAATCGTGAAAACCAGGTATTGTATATTTCAATAAATCTGTATTCACTCCACTTAATAAAGCCGTAAATTTTCCGAATTGACGGGCTGCTTCAAAAGCCTCTCCAGGTGATTGGCAACTATTGATCGAATGGGAGTTTTTTACAAATGATGTCAATCGGTAGTACCGGTTTTCATAAATACCATAAGATTCTCCGTTTAGTGTGGTCATTGGTAATGGGAAAAAATACTCCGGGAAATTCTTTTTCAGATAGTTACCAACGAGAATTAAATTGCTGGCGATATCATCCGGTTTAGTAAATACAGCCGTGTTTACTTCCTGCAGGATAAAAGCATTTTCACTATTCTCTTTTAATAAATACGTATGGTGAATCAATCCACTGCCGAATGGCTCAATGGAAAATTCAGAGGGATTTAACCCATAAGATCCTAATACCTGTCCTAACATAAATAAAATGTTGATTCATGTAATCCAATCAAAAGGACAGGCTAATTCAGCCAGTCTGCCGGCAATGATTTTATCAATATAATAAACGGGTTTTGATCGTACTCTTTACAGCCTTCAGGAGCGCAAAGGCTTCTTTAGAAAGTTTCTTATCTACATCAAGAACAACATACCCGATATCATCGTTCGTTTTCAGATACTGGCCCAGGATATTGATTTTAATTGCAGACAATTTACTGTTTATTTCAGATAATACGCCAGGCACATTATTATGAATGTGCAGAATTCTATGGGTGCCTTCCTGCGGTGGCAAACTTATCGGTGGAACAGTATGCGATCCATTGCTGATACCCATTTCGAGGTACTGGAATAATTTGCTGCTCACATCATCGCCAATATTCTGTTGCGCTTCTTCAGTAGAACCACCGATATGCGGTGTTAGCAGAACATTTGGTAGATCCTGCATTGGGGTCTGAAATGCATCTCCGTTTTTTTCAGGTTCCCATGGAAACACATCAATCGCTGCACCACCTACAACGCCGTCCAGAATGGCTTTTCGTAATGCGTCCAGATCGACCACTTCCCCTCTGGCATAATTGAGTAAAATGGCTCCCTTTTTAAAATTCTTCAGCAGACTTTTATTTATCAGATTTTTTGTTTGACCTGTTTCCGGAACGTGAAGAGTGATTATGTCTGACTGGCTAACGAGATCTTTAAGCGTTTTAACAGAAGATGCGTTACCTAGAGGCAATTTTGTAACAGTATCATAAAATTTCACTTTCATACCAATCGCTTCGGCCAATACACTCACCTGCGATCCAATATTGCCATAGCCGATGATGCCAAGGGTTTTACCACGCAGTTCAAAACTTCCCTTTGCTTCTTTCATCCACATGCCTTCATGAGCCGCTTTATTCTTTCCAGGTATTCTTCTTATCAGCATTATTGATGCGCCAATGACCAGTTCTGCGACAGATCGTGTGTTACTGTAAGGAGCATTAAAAACCACAACGCCCTGTTGCGTAGCTGCTTTGAGGTTCACCTGGTTTACACCGATGCAAAAACAACCAATAGCCTGCAGTTTTTCAGCGGCTTCAAGCACTTTTTTAGTTACCTGGGTTTTAGAGCGGATGCCCAGCAGATGAACATCTTTGATTTCTTCGATCAGTTTTTCCTCAGTAAGGGCACCGCTTAATTTCCGGATGTCGGAGTATCCGGCGTCTTTGAAAAGAGATACCGCAGTATCACTAATATTTTCAAGTAAAAGTATCCTTATTTTTTCCTTAGGGTAGCTGGTATTTTTTTTCTCTGGCATAGTAGTTGTACTTACTTTTGACACGAAAATAATAACTTTCTACTTCTGTCGTTACTAAATAACGATATCCTAGTATGCAAAACCTCCTAAAATCCGTCCTGCTGATCTTATTCTTTTGTGGTTGCTATGCCACTACCGATAAATATCAGCTCAAAAGAGAAGCTTCTTCCGTTCCGGTCATCCCGACTAATTATCCTTCTTCTTTAGAAAAAAATGATTTTAAGAAAATTTTCGAAGCTGCCGACGATTTTTACGAAGGCACACTAAAGCCTTCGCGGTTTAATGGTGGCATCTTAATCGCCAAAAAAGGTCAGATCGTATTTGAAAAATATAATGGATACCAGAATCACTGGAGTAAAGACCTGATGGATTCATCAACATCTTTTCACCTCGCTTCTGTGTCGAAGACGTTTACCGGAATGGCAGTATTGAAATTGTGGGAAGAAGGGCGTCTCGGTTTGAACGATGAAGTTTCATATTATTTGCCGGGCTTTCCTTTCGCCGGTGTAACTGTTAAAACCTTACTTAATCATCGCAGTGGTTTACCGAACTATGTTCACTTCATGGAACAACTTGGGTGGGACAAAAAGAAAGTGGTTCAAAATGAGGATATCCTGAAATTCATGATTGAAAAACAGGACAAATTAAACGTAGCAAGGCCTGATAAACGATTTACGTACAGCAATACCAATTATGCACTGCTGGCACTAATTATTGAGAAAGTATCAGGACTTTCTTTCGCAGCTTATTTACAGGAATCATTCTTCATTCCGCTTGGGATGAAAAATACTTTTGTGTTCTCTTTGGAAAGAGCAAAAGATGTACTCCCTTCTTACAACTGGAAAAATCAGCAGGAAGCATTTACCTATCTTGATGCTGTGAATGGAGATAAAAATATCTATAGTACGCCAAGGGATTTATTGAAATGGGATTACGCACTTACTTATGGTAATCTTTTTAAACAATCCACACTCGATTCTGCTTATACAGGCTATAGTCACGAGAAACCTGGTATCAAAAATTATGGTCTCGGCTGGAGAATGTACCAATATCCTAATGGTAAAAAAATTATCTATCATAATGGATGGTGGCATGGTAACAACACTGTATTTTCAAGGCTTACCGAAGATTCTGCCACTGTTATTGTTTTAGGTAATAAATATAACAGGCGCATCTATGACGCCAGGAAACTGTACAGCGTTTTCGATGGTTACTCCCAGGATACTCCGGGAGATGAATAAACCCATGCGTTGGATTTGCCTTACATTTATGGCATCTTCAAAGTTGGATGAAAATATTTTCTACTACACAAATCAGGGAATGGGATCAGTACACCATTCTACATGAACCTGTTTCTTCTATTGATTTAATGGAAAGAGCGGCGCAGTGCTGCACAAACTGGATAAAGGAAAAATATGATAAATCGAGGGCAGTAAAGATTTTTTGCGGCCCCGGAAATAATGGCGGTGATGGCTTTGCTATTGCCAGGCAACTTCACCAATCAGGCTATTTGGTTGATATATATGAACTGAACACTCTCAACAAACGCAGTAGTGACAATACCACGAATGCAGAAAGACTTCATTCAATATCGGTTCCTTTTCATTCCTTATCTGAAAAAAGTGATTTTCCAAAATGGGAGAAAGGAGATATCATTATCGACGCATTATTCGGCAGCGGATTAAACCGCCGCGTGGATGGAATAGCTGCAATACTGATTAATTATATTAATCATTCTACCTTACCTGTCATTTCTATAGATATTCCTTCCGGATTATTTAATGACCAACCTTCTGATACTGATTTTGTCATTCGGGCTACAACAACCTTAAGTTTTCAATCGCCAAAACTTTGTTTTTTGATTCCTGAAAATGAAATGTTCGTTGGCCAATGGGAAATTTTAGACATTGGGCTCAGTACAGGTTATTATCACAAGACAGACTCTCCCCTATCATTTGTCAAAAAAGATGATATAAAATTATTGATTAAGCGAAGAAGCAATTTCGGGCACAAAGGCAGTTATGGACATGCCGCATTGATTGCGGGATCATATGGAATGCTTGGTGCAGCAATGCTTGCAGGCAAAGCTTGCCTTAGAAGCGGAGTGGGGAAACTAACTGTTTTTTGTACACCCGACTCCTACCCTATTTTGCAATCAGTTATTCCGGAAGCGATATATACAATCAGTGACCCTTCAAATTACAATGACTTTATAAAAGATGAATTTAAGTCGGTTGGTATAGGCCCTGGGATTGGAGTGGGACCGTCTCAAAAATTAGTGTTGTCTCAATTATTTGAGAAAAAATTGCCGCTGATTTTAGATGCTGATGCATTAAATAATTTAGCAGAAGATTCAGTACTGATGCAAAACATTCCACCCGGAAGCATTCTCACTCCTCATCTGAAAGAATTTGAACGTTTATTTGGTTACAGTAAAAATGGTTTTGAAAGAATCGAGAAATCATTGCATTATGCCAAACAGCATGGTATATTTATAATTGTGAAGGGACATTTTAGTTATTTAGCCACCCCTGATGGAAAGATCTGTTTTAATTCCACCGGAAATCCGGGAATGGCAACAGCAGGAAGCGGCGATGTGTTGACAGGAATGATAACCGGATTACTTGCACAAGGGTATTCTGCTCTTGAAAGCTCGATAATTGGAATGTGGTTACATGGTAAAGCAGGTGATATTGCAGCGGCACGATTATCGCAGGAAAGCATGGTCGCAAGCGACATTGTCCATTGTATTCCCCATTCATTTAGAAAAATCGTATAAATCTTCAGAAAAAGGAGAAAACTCGCAATTATTAACAATTATAATTGCAAAAATTTGCACGTTTAACAATTTTGTATAGATTTGTACCTATGCTATACCGTTGGTATGCAGGCAGAATCCTACCTTTTACTATTTCCTATATTTTAGAAAGACCTCTGAACCAATTTTACAAACTGGATTTTCTTCGGGAAAACTGTTTGTTGAGTTTGTTCAATTCAATAAAAAAAAGAAAAACAATATGAAAGAATTTTACACCAATGTTTTCCGCTTTAAAAACGTTTTTTCGCTTGCAGTATTGTTGCTGATTGGTTACAATAGTAATGGTCAGGCTTACGTTGTGACGACAGCTGCAGATGCCGGAGCGGGCTCACTACGCCAGGCAATTTTAGATGCGAATACTTATGAAATTGGAAATCCGGGCGTTGGACAGACAATTACTTTCAATATTGCCGGAGCAGTTCCTCATGTAATTACTACAGTTACCCCCCTTCCAACTGTACTTGCAACAGTTTCAATCGATGGCTATTCACAGCCAGGTGCTGCAGAAGGACCAATAGGCACGAGAACTATAGGTATTCAGTTGAACGGAGGTGGATTGGCAAACTCATTACTGGTAATTGGTGATGGCGTTAGCGTTGGCAATAACTGTACTATTGTAGGTTTAAACATTGTGAACTCGGGTGGAGATGGTATTGAACTTACTAATTTTATTAACGGATTCAGAGTTTGGGGTTGTTATTTTGGCACCACTCCTGATGGATTGACAGGTACTGCTGCAGAAGCAATAGTTGGATCTGCAATTCTGTTGGGCATTTCACCCGGTCCGCAAGCGCAGTTTGAAAGAACAGAAATTGGTGTTTCAGATTATGGTTTCGGACTCGAAGGCGTTGTAGATGCAAATGAAGGAAATGTGATCGGTAATAGCGGTATAGGTATAAATTCTATTGATCAGGAAAATATCAGGATTCGGGGTAATTATGTCGGGATAGGTGCTAATGGTCTTGCTGATATTGGAAATTCTGCCGCTGGTATTATTCTTAACTCATTCACTTCAAATGGTGTTGTCGGTATTGATGATGCTGAAGTTTTTGTAGCTCCTGCTGACGCAGTTAACTATGTTTGTTTTAATGATGAAGGTATCACGGTAAGAGACGGTGCAACACTCAATATCGTAGCTGGTAACTATGTTGGTCTTACTCCAACCCTGACAGCTGCCGGAAATACTTCAACTGGTATTATCATTGAGGGTGCACCTTCAAACAGAATAGGTACAGACGCCGATGGGACCCTTGATGCGGAAGAGAGAAACCTTGTTCAGTTTAGTAATTTTGGCATCCTGCTCTATAATTCAGCGTTTTCGACTCCTATTACAGTCACTTCAGATCTTAATACCATAATGGGTAATACCATTACAGATAATGGTACCGGTATCAGGATTGATAATATAAGCTCCACTCCAGTTGTTCCTGTAACTTCAAATATTATCGGAAGTGATGGTATTGGTACAAATGGTACTCTTGAAGCCAATATCATTTCCTTCAATGTAAATGGAGGTGTGGTTTTCCAGGAAGGTGTAGGCCCAATGAATTTGATCAGGATTTCGCAAAACTCATTTGAAAGTAACTCCGGCACCCCTCCTGATGCAGGTTTAAGTATAGCTTTCAACACAATCGGTTTCTTTGAACCAATTGATTGTGGTGACGCTGATGCGGGTCCAAATGGTTTATTAAACAGGCCGATTATTCAATCAGTAGGTTCTAATAATGTAGACAAATTATTCATCAAAGGTTGGGCATCTCCCGGAGCAGTACTTGAGTTTTATGTCACTCAGGGTTCTTCTACTGCTGTTACCACTATCCCAGTTGGTGAACTGAAAACTTATTTATATACAGCAGTTGAAGGTTCAATTGATGATCTTTCTGCAGCAACATCTGCATCTACTGATGATGGAACCGGTGCTTCATGTACTTTGAATGAGTTCTCATTTGAAATCCCATTGTCAGGTTTGGCGGGTGCATTTGTTATCGGGGACAATATTGGAGCGCTTGCATTGGATGCGTTGACAGGTCCTGCCAACACATCGGATTACAGTCCATTAGTGTTGAGTATTCTTCCTGTTACTTATTTGTCATTCACCGGAACAGCTGGTAACAACGTTGTTAACCTGAATTGGAAAACAGCTACTGAAAGCAACAGCAGCCATTTCGATGTTCAACGCAGCACTGATGGTTCTTCATATCAAACAATAGGTTCAGTAACATCTGCCGGTAATTCAGTAACTACAAAAAGCTATGATTTCGTAGATGCTTCTCCAGTGAAAGGCGCGACAGCCTATTACAGATTGAAACAGGTTGATCTGGATGGTCAGTTTGAGTACAGCAAAGTGATCCTGGTTAAATCATCAGGTTCAAATAACCGCTTCTCTTTTGGTCCTAATCCAATTAAATCTTCATTGGTAATCAACCTGGTTGCTGACGAAGCACAAACTCTATCACTCCGTTTGATTGACAATAGCGGCAGAGTGGTTAAAGCTTACAACAAAGTTGTAACCAATGGTGCCAATCAAATTCAGCTGAATGATCTCGGATCTGTACCAAAAGGTATGTACATCCTCCAGATCAGTGGTAAATCAATGCTGATTAACGAGAAAGTAATGAAGTATTAGTCGCTAAAATATTAATATCAAAGCCCCGGAGTTCCGGGGCTTTTTTTATCTTATTTATAGCAAAATGATGGAGTGTATAAATGACCTGGAACAGTAATTAAAGCCGATAAAAATTTAACAATTACTTCCATTTTCAATAGATATACTCTATTTTTGCCGCCTTGTCAATTACCGAATAGGGTATTGATTATCGACCCAAAATCTCAATAAAGTTTAAGAAACATTGCACATGGACAAACTGCTTTATCTCGTGCCCGCAATGGGACTCATCGGATTGCTTTACACTTTCGTAAAATTCAACTGGGTATCAAAACAGGATCCCGGAAATGCAAGAATGAAAGAAATCAGCGATTATATCGCTGAAGGTGCAATGGCCTTCCTCAAAGCTGAATGGAAAATTCTGGGCTATTTTGTTGCCATCGTTGCCATTTTACTTGCTGTAATGGCAACTGCCAATCCTGCATCGCATTGGTCGATTGCAGTCGCTTTTATAATTGGTGCAGTATTTAGTGCTGTTGCCGGTTATATCGGAATGAGAGTAGCCACCAAGGCAAATGTTCGTACTGCCCAGGCAGCAAGAACAAGCTTAAGCAAAGCACTTGAAGTTTCCTTTACAGGTGGTTCTGTAATGGGACTTGGCGTTGCCGGTCTTGCAGTACTTGGACTGGGAAGTCTTTTTATTATTCTTAAAATGGTTTTTGCTGATGGTGCTTCTGTGAATTCTGCGGAAATGCTCAGAACTATTGAAGTCCTCACCGGATTTTCATTAGGCGCAGAATCCATCGCACTTTTTGCCCGCGTGGGTGGCGGTATATATACAAAGGCAGCCGATGTTGGTGCTGACTTAGTTGGTAAAGTGGAAGCAGGTATCCCTGAAGATGATCCACGAAACCCGGCTACTATTGCTGATAATGTCGGCGATAACGTAGGTGATGTGGCAGGTATGGGTGCTGACTTATTTGGCTCATATGTAGCGACTGTTCTGGCCACAATGGTGCTAGGACAGGAAACCGTTGCTGATGATAATTTTGGTGGCATGTCTCCAATCCTGCTACCAATGTTGATTGCAGGTGTTGGTATTTTACTTTCCATCATTGCCACTTTCTTTGTAAAAATTAAAGATTCTGCAGGCATCAGTACCGATGTAGTGCAGAAAGCATTGAACATGGGCAACTGGGGTTCAATAGTTTTAACTGCCATTGCATCGTTCGGTCTTGTTTACTATCTGCTTCCTGAAACACTCATCCTCCGCAGTATTGAATTTACGAAATGGGGTGTCCTGGGTGCTATCGCGGTAGGTCTTGTAGTAGGTACTTTAATGAGTATCATTACGGAATATTATACTGCAATGGGCAAACGACCAGTGTTGTCAATTATTCGTCAATCCGCAACAGGACATGCGACGAATGTGATTGGTGGATTGGCAATGGGAATGGAATCAACTTTTTTACCCATTCTTGTTCTTGCCGGTGGTATCTGGGGTTCATACGAATGTGCAGGTTTATACGGTGTGGCGATTGCAGCGGCGGGTATGATGGCTACAACAGCTATGCAGCTCGCTATTGATGCTTTTGGCCCTATTGCCGATAATGCAGGTGGTATTGCTGAAATGAGTGAATTGCCTAAAGAAGTGAGAGAGAAAACAGACGTTCTTGATGCTGTAGGAAATACAACTGCCGCGACCGGAAAAGGTTTTGCAATTGCCTCCGCAGCACTTACTGCACTGGCTTTGTTTGCTGCTTTTGTTGGAGTGGCAGGTATTGAGGGAATTGATATTTACAAAGCTAAAGTTCTGGCCTCCTTATTTGTAGGTGCAATGATCCCCTTCATATTTTCTTCACTTTGTATCCGTGCTGTTGGAGAAGCCGCAATGGCAATGGTGGAAGAAGTACGCCGACAGTTCAAAACTATTCCAGGGATAATGGAAGGTACCGGCAAGCCTGAATATGATAAATGCGTTGCAATATCTACTGATGCATCTATCAAAAAAATGATGCTGCCTGGAGCCATTGCCATTATATCTCCATTAATTATGGGCTTCTTGTTAGGCCCTGAAGCGTTGGGTGGATTTTTAGCAGGTGCTACTGTGAGTGGTGTGCTGATGGGAATGTTTCAGAATAATGCAGGTGGTGCGTGGGATAATGCGAAGAAGTCATTTGAAAAAGGAGTGGATATTAATGGTACGATGTACTATAAAAAATCTGAGCCGCATAAAGCATCGGTAACGGGAGATACAGTAGGTGATCCATTTAAAGATACTTCGGGTCCATCCATGAATATCCTTATTAAACTGATGTCGATTGTTTCATTGGTTATTGCTCCTACTCTTGCGAATATCCATGGCACCGGCGGACATGTATCAACCAAAAAGAAACAACAACCTATCAGCCAGGTGATTTCAACTGAAAAAGCTGATGTTGTTGCAGTTCAGGTTGCGTTGGTAAAGCAACTCAAACAGGATGGTATCATCAACAATAATGTTTATAGTGTTCAATTAAAAAGTGGTGAGTTGTATGTAAACGGAGCTAAAATAAACAGCGAGAAATATTCAATGCACACTAAGGGATTTGAAGATTTTACGCTGCAAAGTGATTTATAAAAAACTCCTGCGAAACTGATAAAACAAAAAACCCTTCGCTATGAAGGGTTTTTTGTTTTTGTGTTTGGTGTAACAACTTCCTTTTCATTTAACAAAGATTCTTTCGCTTTTTTAAGATCAAGCAACTGTTTAGCGGTAGGTACCGGGTAGGACATCTTCAGCTTTTCAAACTCATTATAAATTATTGCAGCGATGGTCAATCGCGCAAACCATTTATCATCGGCCGGCACAACAAACCATGGTGCATAAGTTTGAGCGGTGGCTGCGAGTACTTCTTCATATGCCTTCATATAATCATCCCAGTGCGCCCTTTCATTAATATCGCCAAATGAAAATTTCCAGTTTTTTGATGGATCGTCAATCCTTTCCAAAAATCTCTTCTTCTGTTCATTTTTTGAAACATGCAGAAAAATTTTGATAATTACCGTTCCATTTTCAGCAAGGTTTTTTTCGAAACGGTTGATCTGCTTAAACCTTTTTTTCCAGAACGCCGGCTTGATATCTTTTACCGTATTGATGCCCGGAAGGTTTTCATTCAAAATATATTCTGGATGTACACGGGTAACCAAAACGTTTTCGTAATGTGATCTATTAAAAATACCTATTTCGCCACGCGGAGGTAAAACGACATAATGCCGCCAAAAATAGTCGTGGTCCAGTTCATTTGAATTGGGCGTTTTAAAACTATTCACTTTCACTCCCTGCGGATTCAACCCGCTTAACACATGCTTAATGGCGCCATCTTTTCCTGCTGCATCCATTGCCTGTAACACAATTAAAACCCTGAACTGATTATGCGCATAAAGTTTATCCTGTATTTCTGCCAGCTTTTCAATCCCTTCTTTTAATATCTCTTCCCCCTGATCTTTGCTTACCATTTTCCTGTCAAAATCAGTATCCATTTTATTTAAGGATACTTTTTTTCCTGGCTTAATTTTAAGTTTTGCGATATACTTGTCTAACTTTTCTAAAGCCATAATTATAGATTTATAGTTTCAATATATACATTTCATCTTAGAACTGTGACTTATCTTTCTACGATGCTTTCTGTTAAAAAAATATAAAATACATCGGCGGATCTTGTTTTTACGAACTGAATCGTATATTTGACTACGACAAAATTCGTATTAGATGAGTTCGAATAAAACAATCAAGCCAACGGAGAGTGAACTGGAGATTTTACAGGTGTTGTGGGAAAAAGGGGCAGCCACAGTCAGAGAGGTGCATGATGAGATTTCCAAGACCAAGGATATCGGTTATACAACAGCGCTGAAATTGCTGCAGATCATGTTTGAAAAGGGATTGGTCAGCCGGAATGATTCTTCCAAAACACATATCTACATGCCTGCAGTGTCGCGTGAAAAGACGCAGAATCACCTCCTTGGAAAAATGATTGATAATGTTTTCTCTGGATCATCTTCACAACTGGTGATGCAGGCGTTAGGTAATCATAAAACAAGTAAAGAAGAACTGGACGAAATACAAAAGCTGCTGGATAATCTCAGAAAGGAATAATTATGGAAACAGCCGGTTTACATCATACAGCAGTATTATATGCATTGGGATGGGCAATTGCACATTCTCTCTGGCAGATGGGAGTATTGTGGTTATTGTATCAGCTATTTTTCGGGCTTCCTAAGAATATGAGACCGGCATACAGATATGCAGCAGCAGTTATTTTTGTTATGTCGGGTTTCATTTGGTTTACATTCACATTTGCAGAACAGGTCAATACCTATCAATCGATCAATCGTTATATTGAACGGTTACCTGCTGCAGAATCTGCATTGGTTTCAAATAGGATCAGTGATGCAGGTACATCCAGTCAGATTATCAATGAACTGTTTATTTCGTTCGAAAGATTTATTCCATTTCTATCAGCGGGCTATTTAACCATACTGATTTTTCTTTTCATAAGGCTGATTAACGCTTATGGATACACGCAGAAAATACGTACCCAGGGACTTATTCCTGCCGGAGATTTTCTCGATTACCAGTTACTTCAATTCACACGCAAACTGGGATTGCCTTCAAATATAAAAGTTTACCTCACTGAACTTATTGATGTACCTGCCACCATTGGTTTTTTTAAGCCTGTCATACTCCTGCCACTGGCTTCAATCAATCACCTGAGCATAGAGCAGGTTGAAAGTATCATTTTACATGAACTGGCGCATATCCGCCGGCAGGATTACCTGTTGAACATTTTAATTTCCGTAATGGAAACGGTTTTATTCTTCAATCCTTTTGCATACCAGTTGGTAAATGCACTAAAAAAAGAGCGTGAATTGTTTTGTGATGATTTCGTGGTCGCATTTAAGAATGATCCGCACAATTATGCCACTGCACTTTTACATCTGGAAAAGTTGAGAAAAGGTTCAACGGCACTTTTTGCAGTTGCCGCAACTGGTCACGATGGCGTTCTCCTCAACAGGGTAAAACGTATAATGAAAGTAAATTCCCAACAGTTCCAGTATAGGGAAAAACTTATTGCCTTATTGTTCATTTCCGGTTTGCTGAGCACACTCGCGTGGTTAAACCCGGTACCGGGAAAGTCAAATCAACTTTCGCGTACAAAAGAAAATATCGGTATTCAACTGACTGCTGAACCGACCACCCTCAAAGAACTCATCAGCCAGGTTGAAAATCCCGGTAAAGTTGAAAAACCCGGACGTAATAAACAGCCTTTACTGGCTCCTTTGAAAAGAAATGACTCGCTTCGATTAAGTGGTAGAGACCTTGAATTATTCAGCGATAACATTTCAGGAACAGGTTCACTTTCACCATCCATTCAAAGCAACACAGAGAATTTTACAGTAGTGGATTATCTGAATAATGAATATGCCTTTTCTGCTCCCCGATATAAAACAAAAGAAAGCGAAGAATTCCCCCGTAGCCTTTATATAACCACGCTGCCTGAAGGATATGCTCCGTATTCTTCAAATAACGATTCGCTTAATTATATACAGCATTATCCGTCGAGCCCCATTGAAAGTGAAAAAGAACTGAATCAATTGCTGGAAAAAGCTTTCAGACTTAATGCGGCACAAAAACCGCTACCGTTTGAATTATTGTCGCGCATTCAGGAGATTAAGGACTTAAGGTTCAGTTTTCATTATAATGAAAAACAACGCCAGTTAAGAGAAATAAAATCAGACGAAGAAAAAAAGCATGCTCCTTTTGATCCAAATCATTCGCCGGATATTATCTATTATAATGAGGCACCAAGGCATCCAAAGGAACGTGAAGAATTAATTGCTGGAATTTCACCGGCAAGGAAACGTAAAACTGCATCTGTGCATATATTGGAAGGACAACCTTACATTATCCGTGATGGCAATAATATATCTGTCATCCAGGGATCAGGTGAAAATATCATCAAAAGGAAAACTGTAAATAGAAAATCGAATCCTGATAAAGAACAGCAATTCTTTTTCGGAGATGAAATGCGACAGACTTTTGAATCGGCAAGACTTTCAGGCTGGGGTATCGTTGCTGATAGCGATTCTTTAAACAAGCATATACAAGCAGGTAATATAAGACGAAAAGGCGGGTCAGCCGTGGCGATTGCTCCGACAACCGGTGTCGAAATTCAGTCTGATGTAAAGCTCCGCACAACAATAACTGGTATATCATCTGCTCCAGCCAGGCCTATGCGGATAAATAAAAAGCAGCCGGGTGTAAAAACTGTTTCTTCTCCAAAAATCACCATCAGCATCGAAACTTCAAACGAAACCATCAGTATCGAAGTGGATCAAAGTGACGACAACTGACGCCAATATTTACCAAACATTCCTGGGGCACATATCTCCGTATTTGTTGTTCAGCAGAAAGCCTAATACTATTTCATGTGTTCCGCGGTGCATAGTGCCCAGTAAATATTTGGAATAATTAAGATCGTAAGAGTAACTGATATTAAAAGTGCCCGAAACATTTATTCCTGCCATGGCAGCGTACCCTTCTTTAAAACGGTAGCTGGCGCCCACCCAAAGGCGGTCAAGATATTGAAATTTTACATTCAGGTCCACGAATACCGGCATCGATGGAATGTACCGCGTCATTATCGATGGAAGTGCTGTTAATGTTTCACTTACATATAATCGATACCCTGCTGTTGCCATCACATGTGGTACCAGGGTAGACTTATAAATGCTGCTGTCTACCAGGTTTATTTTTGCCGGAATGATCTGTTGTGCCGACAAGCCTGCAAAAAAATCAGCGCCGTATAACCAAAGACCTGCATTCAATTCAGGAGATATTTTTTGGAACTGGCCCGCTGCTGCTCCAATTGCCGGATCAATTGGATTGGCCAACTCAATCCGGCTTTGGTCGATACCTGTCCCTGAAAAACCCGCCCCAAATCCAGCTGCAAGACTCACCTTTTCCGAAATCCCCATATGGTATGCGTAGGTAGCAGCCGAAGTAAAACGGTTGATATATCCGGTGCGATAATTCATTACGGTCAATCCAATTCCATGATGTGGAGGCGCAGCTGTATAGTTTTCCCAGTATTGTTTTCCTCTTGGATTTTCACCTTTCATATCAAACGAAGTAGCATTGGCCTTGAAGTCGGTTTTACCAATCGGGCCATGAACAGTCACATAAAAAGTAGTTGGCGCACCTGAAAGTCCTACCCACTGGTTGCGGGCAGAAAGTTTTACATCAATATAATTCTCTATTCCACTTACTGCGGGATTAAGAATATAATTGTTCATGATATATTGAGTGTAATGAGGCCGCTGCTGTGCAGATATGGCTAAGCTCAGAGTCAATACCAGTGGAAGCAATAAAAGTTTTCGTCGTAAGGACTGATTAAAAACAAGCAATCTTTGCACGCAGGTACTAATATTTATTTCAAGATAATCAATTTATGTATGAACTCTAAGTCACCCATTCAAGCAATTATGACTGCTGACTTTTAAGTCGCCGGTAACATAGTTTTCGCCAAAACCTCCCTTGCATTTTTCCCCTCACAACAGATCAGATCCAGAATACTCATATTAGGTACAAAACCATTTTTATGGTCAAACACCTGGGTGTACGCTACAGATCCTTTATGAAATTCTTCCAGCGTCGATGGCAAAATCCGGTCAGTTAAATCCAGTAGCGAATTTTCTATTCCTGAAAATTTTTCCGTTTCAACGATTTCCACTTTGAACCCAAGTTTTTTTTGTGCCCATTCAAAACAAGAAACATTCCAATCGAAAAGGAAAGTTTTTTTAGTTTGAAAGAGTGCTTCTAATTCATGACTGAAAAAATTAAAGAATGGTGATTTGCCAAAAACGGAGAAAATCGTTCGCCAGTGATTTTTCTGCCAGTCGTCTTTATTGTCAATTCTGACTTCACTGAAAGGAAGTTTTTGAGCCCGGCCACCTTCTATGGGGACTGACAAATTTATCGGCCCGTTTGCTCCCGGGAGGGTGCACCTGTTGCGAAAACTCGTTTTTTGGTAGGGTTCATATCTACAAAAATCAACACATGAAGCTTTTATTAAAGCAGAATAAGAAATAACTGGTCCAAAGTATTGATTTTCAATCTTTAAATTCATTAATTTATTTTTTGTTGAATCTTGATCCAAACTGCAGGTTTCAATTGATTATATCGCCAGAATCAGGCTACCAAATTGATATTTTTACTTGATATAAAACTTATAATAAATTGTATATCAAAATATTATCAATGATATATCATGCTAAATTTATTAGTGACTTATTTCTGTTGATTTTTGTTGGATAATTTTCAAATTGTGCAATTTTTTAGCAGGGAATTTTGAGTTTAGGAAAAGCCAAAATTAGCCGTTTGAAATCTTTTCAACAGATAAACCTATAATTTCGTGTGATGATAATGTTGAGGTTCCTAACGGTCTTGCTGACACTTTTTCTCTCCTCTTGTGTATCCAGCCAGTTGATAAAGGATCCGGAATTTTTAGGTATGAGGCATTTTGGATTCGGTCAGCTGAGTTTAAAACAAAGCAGCGTTACAGCAGACATGTATTATTTTAATCCCAATAGATATCAATTACAGCTTCAGCGAATTGACCTGGATGTGTATGTGGAAAATCGATTCGTTGGAAAAACCACTTTTGACACCCTGATTATTGTTCCGGCCAGGGATACATTTTCTTTTCCGGTAGATATGATGGTCGACATGAAAAATCTGTTTCCAAATGTTTTGACTCTATTGACTAAAGATGAGGTCGGGTTGAGAGTGGAGGGAAAAGTAAGGGTTGGAAAGGGAGGAATTTTTATCAATCTGCCTGTAAGATATTCCGGACAACAGGCTATCCAGATATTAAAAAGAAAGCCGCCGGTTTTAACTCCCGCCGACTCAACACATTTGGATTCATTATGAAGTGCAAAGTGGGAAGGGGGAAGGGGGAAGTGAACAGCCGCTTCCTTCGTGAATCGTCAATCGTGAATCGTGAATGAACAGCCGTTTCCCAAGGAACAGCCGCCACATAGGCGTGGAGGGCACATTTTGAAGTAGGAAGTATGAAGTGTGAAATGGGAAGTAAACAGCAGTCTCATCTTTTGTATTTAACTATGCGTCTACCTGTCCGCCGAAGTGAAACGTAGGAGGATGTGGTTCAAAAAAGCACCATTTTGAAGTGGGAAATGTGAGGTGGGAAGTGGGAAGTAAACAGCCGTTGTCCACGTGAATCGTGAATCGTCAATCAATGTCGTTGAATTAAGGATTTTGGTTTGAAATGCCGACAAATTTAGCCGGCTGTTCTTTCCGTGTATTCGTTACCGGGTTTACCGTCTTACCGGCGTGTATTTGTATTTCCCGGTTATTTCAACGACATTGAATCGTTAATCGTGAATGAACAGCCGTTTCCCAAGGAACAGCCGCCACACAGGCATGGAGGGCCATAGAAACCTATATTCTATTCAACTATTGTTCCTATCTGGTTCAATTGAAGTACAAAGTTCGAAGTATGAAGTAGACAGCCGCCTCCAAGGAAATTTGTCGCAACATAAGTATGGAGTGCACATAGCAAGTTCTTATGTATTTCCTTTGTGCCTATGTGGTTCTAAAAAGCACAGCTAAGAACTTTGATTATATTAGAACAACATCAATTTTTCGGATGCCCTCCGTCTTCGGGCTTTTTGCATGTTTTCGGCAGCTTTTTGTACGCATCAGGTTCCGCAGTTATGTCGTCGGCATCGTATCCTACATTTGCAATGGCGGTTTTGATATTTTCAGGATTAGTACGGTCTTTAAAATAAGTAACATTGACATAACCGCTGCGGTAGTTGGCAACCACTTTTGTTACCCCTTCTTCATATTTCAGATAATCCTCTACCCTTTTTTTGCATTCTTCACATTTTATTCCAGGCGTATTAATTTTGACTGTCACTGGTTTTTTTGCCTGTGACTGGCTATTAAACGCGAACCCAGCCATTAGCAGAATAACAATAGAGAGTTTTTTCATTGTCGGTAAGATTTGATACAAATGTATTTAAATGCCCTGCCATCCCGAAGGGTCCTTCCTCCAATTTAACAAAGTGTTCTCCACAGAAACATCGATAATCCCTTTTTCCAGGGCCAAACTGATCAGCGTGGAATAATTGGTAAGCGAATAAAGTGGAATGCCCGCCGATTGGAAAGCTTCGTCGGCTACAGGAAAACCATAAGTAAAAATGGAAACCATTCCTGATACTTCCAGCCCTTGCCTTTTTACTACGTCGCATACCTGGAGGCTGCTTTTCCCGGTTGAAACCAAATCTTCAATAATTATGGTTTTTTGCCCTTTTTCATAAAAGCCTTCTATCTGGTTGCCTAACCCATGTTCCTTCGGTTTTGGACGTACATAAATGTATGGCAGTTTTAGCTGGTCAGCGGCCATGGCTCCCCATGCAATTCCAGCAGTGGCAACACCGGCAATCAATTCTGCATCCGGGAATTTCTCGAAAATGATGTTACACAATTCACTTTTAACAAAATCGCGTACATAGGGAAATCCCAATACACGCCTGTTATCACAATATATCGGACTCTTCCATCCGCTGGCCCATGTAAAGGGTTCTTGGGGATTCAACCGGACTGCGTTAACTTGTAACAGCTTTTCTGCAACAGCTTTTTCATTTGTCATGGCACAAATTTGAAGTGCACAAACCACAATCAGAAATTTTTTTATGATAGTCCCAGTTTTTTTCGGTGATAAACCGGTTTTTCTATGCGATGAGTTGGATGCTTACACAAAAGAGATCCTTCATCATCCTGATGCAGTGTTCATTGATGAGTTTTCGCCAAATGCTATCAAATCGCTCCTGCACGAGATAAAAAATCCTGATTTCCATGCGGGAGTAGTGCTCCATTCAGATATTGAAGCCTTGAAAAAAGCTGTATGGAAAAATTTCGTCATCATAAAAGCTGCAGGTGGCCTTGTAATTAATGAAAACAACGAGGTGTTATTCATTTTCAGGAAAGGCTATTGGGATTTGCCAAAAGGTAAACTTGATAAAGGGGAAACAATTGAAGAATGCGCAGTAAGAGAGGTTGTAGAAGAAACCGGTTTAAAACAGGTTGTATTAGGTAAACCGCTGACAACCACTTTTCATACTTATGGTGAATTTGGCAAACAGATGCTGAAAGAATCTTACTGGTATTTTATGAAGGGAGATTCAAGTGAAATACTAATTCCACAAACGGAAGAAAGTATAACCGCAATCGGATGGAAAAGTCCGGAAGAAATTGAAAAGATTATGCCGGATGCCTATCCGTCTATCAGGCAGGTGATAAAAGTTGCCGGTGATATCAATGCCGTTTCTTGATAATTGCCACTGTTAAACGGCTGATGCAAATCATCTTTCCCTTTTCATCAGTGATTTTAATATCCCAAACATGTGAGCTTCCTCCAATATGCAGCGGTGAACATCTGCCATATACAGAGCCGTCTTTAGCTGATCGAACATGGTTCGCATTAATTTCCAGACCAACCGCCTGGAAAAGTTCAGAGTTTATAATGCAGTGGGAAGCAACAGATCCCAGCGTTTCGGCTAATGCTACTGAGGCGCCTCCGTGTAACAGTCCATAAGGTTGTTTTGTACGATGATCGACGGGCATTTTTGCGATAATGAAATCGCCGCCCACTTCTGTAAATTCAATGCCCAGGTGTTGTCCCATATTCTCACTGCCAAGTGCATTCAGTGCTTCAGGAGTTACATTTTTTTCAAACCAAATTGACATAAGCAGAAATTAGTAGCTTGATACCGAGTTGTTCTTAATGGATTGATTAACGGCTTCGGGAAGAAAGTGGGTGGAATTACCGCCATTTCGAATAATGTCCCTAACAATGGTGGATGCAACAGAGGTGTATTTAGGTTCTCCTGTAAGAAATATGGTTTCAATTCCCGGGTCAAGGGTACGGTTGGCGTCTGCGATTGTTTTCTCGTATTCAAAATCGCTTACGTAACGAATACCCCGAAGGATAAAACGGGCATTGATCCTGTTACAAAAGTTAACTGTGAGACCTTCGTATACTGCACCTGAAATTTGGGATTCCCCTTCAAATATCTCTTCAATCCAAAGCAGTCTTTGTTCGGCACTGAACATTGGCGCTTTACTGGTATTGATCCCAACGGCAACAATAATTTTATCAAATAGCGGCATTGCCCTTTTGATAATATCTACATGACCAAGCGTAATAGGGTCAAAAGTACCGGGAAACAGGGCGATCCTTTCCATAAAATTGAAGATATATAAAAATCAGGCAGAATCTCTTTTGCCAGACAAAAGATAAAGCACCGCCATTCGTACCGCCACTCCATTTTCAACCTGGTCAAGGATAAGAGAATGACCGCTATCGGCAACATCACTATCCAGTTCCACTCCCCTGTTAATGGGTCCGGGATGCATGATATAAATCTCTTTACTGAGCGTATCAAGCAATTGCCGGGTTACGCCAAAAGCGCGATTATATTCTCTAAGGGATGAAAATAAAACCTGGTTTTGCCTTTCCAGCTGGATACGAAGTACGTTAGCCACATCGCACCACTGCAAAGCCTTCTGCACATTGTATTCAACTATTACATCAAATGCATCTTCCAGATATTTGGGAATCAATGTGGGAGGACCTGAAACCATAATCTCAGCACCCATTTTTTTAAGCAGATAGATATTACTCAGCGCCACCCTGGAGTGCATGATATCTCCGATAATGGCGATTCGTTTGCCTTCCAATGATCCCAGCTTTTCGCGAATAGAAAATGCATCGAGCAATGCCTGTGTGGGATGTTCATTTATTCCATCTCCCGCGTTTACAATGACGGCCGGAATATGCCGGGCCAGAAAATGTGGCGCACCACTGGCACTATGCCGCATCACCACCATGTCCACCTTCATCGATAAAATGTTGTTTACCGTATCCAGTAATGTTTCGCCTTTGGAAACCGATGAACCACCTGAAGAAAAATTAACGGTATCTGCGCTTAAACGCTTCTCTGCCAATTCGAAAGAGATGCGGGTCCTTGTTGAGTTTTCGTAAAATAAATTAACGATGGTAACGTCGCGTAATGAGGGAACTTTCTTAATCGGGCGCTGGAGGACTTCTTTAAACTGTGTGGCGGTATCCAGAATAATCTGAATATCATTTGCAGCGAGATCTCTAATGCCTAACAGATGCCTTGTACTGAGTTGCATTAGGGAGCGAAGTTATAAGATTCACGATAATTTTTCCAAATATTTAAATGCATATTCATACCAGCGACTTAATTTGGGAATAACCGAAAAGCAGAACCTGCCCGGATTATAATTTATCGTACAACACCACTTTTGCCGCGTCGCCCCAATACACTTTTACTTTTTGAGTGATAATTGAATCGATTGCTTTCCCGCAATAATCAGGGTGGATGGGTAACTGCCTGCTAAACCTGCGATCCACAACTATGCAAAGTTCAACTTTCGAAGGCCGTCCATTATCCAGTAATGCATCCAGCGCCGCTCTTATCGTTCGGCCTGTGTACAGTACATCGTCAATCAATACTACCTTTTTGTTTTCTATTGAAAAAGGCAGATCAGTTACATTAGGCATATGCAATTCAGTCCGGATGTCATCCCGATAAAATGTGATGTCCAGCTTACCATATTGCACAGACAAATCAGGATAAAGCGAGTGTATATAGGTGGTAATAAAATCACTTACCGGCACTCCCCTTGGCTGAATGCCAATAAAGCAGGTATCATTAAATGGAAAGTGATTTTCGATCAGCTGATGAGCCAGCCTTTTTAAAGTCAGCTCCAGTTGATCCTTGTCCAATATAGTTTTAAGATGATGCATGTACAGTGTACGCGTTTTTAGTTGTAATTATTCTTCACTTAAAAAAGGATAATGATAATCTGACGGCGGATTAAAAGTTTCCTTGATCGTTCTGGCGCTCAGCCATCTGTATAAGTTCAAAATAGATCCTGCTTTGTCATTGGTACCAGAAGCTCTTGCACCACCAAATGGCTGCTGACCCACCACGGCACCTGTTGGCTTATCATTGATATAGAAATTACCGGCAGCATTTCGAAGGCGTTGAGTTGCCATTTCAACTGCTGTACGGTCGTTTGAAATGACAGCTCCCGTTAAAGCATAAGGCGATGTGGAATCGACTACATCCATGATTTCATTAAACTGCTCTGCAGGGTAAACATATATTGTAAGCACCGGCCCGAATATTTCTTCACACATGGTAACGTAATTCGGATCGGTTGTTTCGATTACCGTTGGCTCAATAAAATACCCTTTCGACTTATCAGTTTTTCCTCCTGCTATGACTTTTGCAGTAAGATCCTTCGAAGCGTTGTCGATATATGATTTGATTTTATCAAAAGCCTTCTCATCGATAACGGCATTGATAAAGTTGCTGAAGTTTTCAACCGTACCCATTTTAAATGACGCAATGCCGTTGACAAGTTTCTCTCTGATCGCAACTGCAAGATTGGATGGAATGTACGCCCTGCTTGCAGCGGAACATTTCTGGCCCTGGAACTCAAAAGATCCGCGCAGTAACGCTGTTGCGGCTGCATCTGCATTGGCAGAATGATGAATTAAAACAAAGTCTTTCCCACCGGTTTCACCTACAATTCTTGGATAGGATTTATAATTGCCGACATTTTCACCGATGGTCTTCCACATCTGGTTAAAAACACCTGTTGAACCCGTAAAATGAACGCCTGCAAAATCGCGGTGACCGAAACAAACTTTTCCCAGTACAGGGCCATCAACATAAATTAAATTGATGACGCCTTCAGGAAGTCCTGCTTCAATCATCACCTTCATAAACATTTGTGCTGAATATATCTGCGTATGAGCCGGTTTCCAAACAACAACATTTCCGCAAAGCGCAGCTGATGTCGGTAAATTGCCCCCGATCGCTGTAAAATTGAATGGCGTAATGGCCAATACAAATCCTTCCAGCGGACGGTATTCCAACCGGTTATGCATACCCGGCGAGCTGATCGGTTGCTGACGATAGATCTCAGAAAGAAAATGAATATTAAAACGAAGAAAATCAATGATCTCACAGGCGCTATCAATTTCCGCCTGGTAAACATTTTTGCTTTGGCCCAACATAGTTGTGCCATTCATGTACGGCCTGTATTTGGTAGCAATAAGATCAGCTGCTTTTGAAAAAATATTAGCCCTGTTCTCCCAACTGAGTGCCGCCCATGCGCTCCGGGCTTTTAAGGCAGCCGCAATCGCCTCATGCACATGCTTCTCTTCGCCATTGTGGTAAACGCCCAACAAGTGACTGATTTCATGTGGTGGCCTTATTTCCCCGGTATTGCCGGTACGCACTTCCTTACCTCCGATGTACATGGGAACATCTACCTGCGTGCTTTTCAGTTCCGCCAAAACTTCTTTCAATCTTTTCTTTTCCGGTGATCCTGGCGCATATGACAGCACCGGTTCGTTTACTGGTATAGGTAAGTTAAGATTGCCGTAATTCATCTTTATTGATTTAATCACCAGGCGTACCTGGCAGTTTTTTATTTACATCCAATCCGACATTGCACCGGCCCAATAGTCAGGAGGCAATAGTTGCAAATGCTGCATCCTTCACTACATCATCTTTTTCCTGTTTCAATGTTAAACTTGTTCTGTACACTCAACTTGCCATCGCACCAGGCGTTCCTCCGGAACGCATTTACACTAAACCCGCTGTTTTTCTACCCACCAAATGTCCCTACCGGGACATACAGCCAGGGAATGTCTTTATTATACGCCACATCACCAATTCTCCATGTCAAAAAAGGCAATAGTTGCAGATCCATTGGTCAACCTAAAACTTACAACCTTGAACCTGTATTGGTTGTTCCTCTGTGTAATCTGTTCCTTTGTGGCTCTTAGTGTCCAAAAAGGCAGAAGGGCAAAAGGAAATCTCAGGCTTCCTGCTCTTTTTCCAGCATCAGGTAAGCTTTGATAAAACCGTCCAATTCTCCATCCATTACCGGCTGCACATTACCCACCTCATAATCTGTTCGATGGTCCTTAATCATTTTGTACGGATGGAACACATAACTTCTTATCTGGCTACCCCACTCTATTTTTTTCTTACTGGCATTGCTGGCGTTTTTAATTTCCTCACGCTTCCGCATTTCTTCCTCATAAAGCCGGCTCTTCAGCATCGTCATTGCCTTCTCTCTGTTTTCACCTTGGGTGCGGGCCTGCTGACACTCAACTATTATTCCGGATGGCTTGTGGGTTAGCCTTACTGCAGTTTCCACTTTGTTCACATTCTGACCGCCAGCTCCACCACTTCTGAAAAATGCCCATTCAATATCTGCAGGATTTACTGCGATTTCGATGGTATCATCAATCAATGGGTAAACATATACTGACGCAAAGGAAGTGTGCCTCCTTGCATTACTGTCAAATGGAGAAATGCGAACCAGGCGGTGAACGCCACTTTCTGCTTTCAAAAAACCGTAAGCAAAAGGACCATCAAATTGCAGGGTACAGGTTTTAATACCAGCCCCATCTCCATCCTGCCAATCCAGTTCAGAAACGGTCCAGCCTTGTTTTTGCCCGTACATTCTGTACATACGTGCAAGCATTTCAGCCCAGTCCTGGCTTTCTTTACCACCAGCTCCAGAATTAATCTGCAGCACTGCCGGCAGCTCATCTTCAGGCTGGTTGAGTGTACTTTTGAATTCGGCTTCATCCAGAGCAACCTGCGCTTTTTGAAACGCAGTTCTTACATCTTCTTCCTCGCCCTCTCCGTCTTTCCAAAATTCAAATAATACGGCGAAATCCTCTACTGCTGTTTGAGTATCTTCAAATAACCGTAGCCAGTATTCATTCAACTTTATGTTCTTCAGAATATCTGTCGCGCGCTTATTATCGTCCCAGAAACCAGGAGAAAGAGACAGCTGCCTGTCTTCGTTTATTTTATATGATCTGTTAGCGACGTCAAAGAAACCTCCTCAAGACGGCAACACGGTCTCTCATATCTTTTATCTGATCTTGTGTCATAGCGTGCGAAGTTAAAGGGTAATTTCTAACTGCCGAAAAAAAGGCAATAGGCAGTAGGCAGTAGGCAGCAGGAACAGCCAATACAAGGCTGAAGCCAGCGTAGCTGACGGCAAATTTGTACTCATCAGTAAAAGGGGCACAACCTTTAATGCCTAATTTTGTTTAAGAGCTATCATTAACCCAATTTGTAAATGTTCTATGGTAAAGGCTTATAATTTTCTGGCCTCGTGGCAGTTGTTTCCCGAAAAAGGTCAATACGAAAAAGGAGAAAGACCCAAATCGGGGATATTTAAAATTGAATCTGTGGAAGAAGAAAAAAAGCTCGCATTCTACAAAACCTGGGTATCACTGGAGAACAATGCATTTTCCACAACCTTTCATCTCGTCCCTGACGGTAACATATATCAGTTTAGTCAGTCCGAAATAGCCGACGAGGTACAATCTGTATTTACGGATGGTATCAGCTTTGAAACAGTGTTCCTCAAAAACAAAGAAAAGATGCTCGAAGTGGCATATGATATTATGCCTAACGGTTACCTCCGGATTACAGAAAAAGGTTTTACTGATGATAATAAACCTTACGTAAACACAGAGTTTTTCCATAAACAAATGTCGGTACTCCCCTATTCTTCATCTGTTTCCGGCGCTGTGATTCGTCCTACTAAAGAAGGGGTTATAAGACACAAGGCTTTGACAGCCATGGAGGAGCAAACCAATATGCAATTGGATCAGCTTCGACGACAGATTGAGTTACTGGCTTTGCAGGCGCAGGAAATTCAAAAACGCAAAGACCTGTCGATGCTCATTTACAATGCGAAACTTTCGTTTTCACCTGTCATCGGCCAGCTGTATTATCTATATGAAAGACAAGATGGTTCATTATTACTTTCACTTATAAGTCCCAAAGAATGGGGCGGAGGAGCGGGTCCGTTTAAAAAATTTGTTGCAGGAGTAAAGTTGTTGGCAGATCATACGTGGATGGAAACCCTTTGAAGTGGGAAGGGGGAAGTGGGAAGTGCGAAGTGAACAGCCATCGCCTGCGTGAATCGTGAAACGTGAAACGTGAATGTAATTGGTCGAGTAAATGCGAATGAGTCAATGAATGAATGAATGAACAGCCCTTGACAATGATCGCTTCTCCGTGAATCTCCTGTATTTGTCTCCGTGTATCTCCGTGTTACTGTTGTTGAAAAAAATCCTTTGATCATGTGAATATGTGAATGAGTCAATTAGTGAATTAGAGACAAATGAGAAGTATGAGGTGCAATAAGAGAAGTGAACAGCCATCGCCTGCGTGAACCGTCAAACGTGAAACGTGAATGTAATTGGTCCAGAGAATGCGAATGAGTCAATGAATGAATGAATGAACAGCCCTTGACAATGATCACTCTCCGTGAATCTCCTGTATTTGTCTCCGTGTATCTCCGTGTTTCTGTAGTTCAAAAAAATCCGTGTAAAGCAAAAAAAATATTTGCGTGCTATTTAGCAGTGACTCAATGTGATATAAAAAATGAAGTGCCGGATAAGTATTTATTCATACAATACCGCCTATCCAATAACGTTAATTTATGAGATCGATCCCTAAACCCTTCAATCCCCTCCCTTTTGGAAACTGAGCCGCCGGCGATTACCGGTAAAATTTATTTTAAATTTTAAAAAATCAGTTCCATGAAAAATGTTACAATGTATGTTGAGAACATGAAAGTTGTAGGAATAGCAGTGCTATATCTTGCAGTGATCCTTGTATGCTCAGCTTTGCTTACTTAAGGTTAAGCATTAAAAAATGTTGGACTCCGGCATGAAAGTGCCGGAGTTTTTTTGTTTGATATAGAGAAATCAGAAATAGTAATTCACAACAAAATTATACGACATCATATTCACCTTGTTAAATACATACTTGTTGTTATTGTAGATATTGCCTTTGTTTATTTTCCCAACAACTAATAGTTGCGTTTCCATTCCTTTCAAGAAACCAGTAAACTGATATCTGACATCTGTATTTAACTGAATGTAAGTGGGTAAGCCATATTTGTTTAATCTGAAATCCTGCACATCAGGCATATCAAAATATCCAGCTGAAAATGAAGACCTAATTTTTTTACCCAGTGGTGTATATCCAACCTTAGCCATCAATGCATGTACATTACCAAATCCTTCATTTCGTTCCCGTGGCATAAAAGTAAAAAATGGATCCCTGCCCCACTCTCTTGGAACCAGGTACCTGCCGGCGGCAGTGATGCGGTTATAATTTAAACTTACATTAAAATCCTTTTCTGTATATCCAAGTTTCGCTCCGAAAGTAAAAGACTTGTGCCCTTTTGGAAAGTAAGTAAGTGACTGGTTTATGTTTCCTCCATCATTTAATGCATCCTGTCGTATCACTTGTAAGCCCGCGTTCCAAGACGAATGATTGTTCAGTGTTTTGTTGAAATCGGCCTGCAATAAAAAGGAGTTAAATACATTTTCTGTAAACATTTCCCATATCTGCAGTTTTAATTTTTTATGAACTGATGTAGATACACCTAACATTGCAATTCCCTTGCTTTCCACATTTTCCGTGTAGCCGGATTTTGTACCATCAGGATTTACACCCGTTGGATATATACCAATAGATTCGCCTGCATTAAACCATTTTACTGTGGCCCTAGGGGAAATATTATATAACCATCCCCCTTCTATTTTAGTATTCTTTATTTCATTTACATCAAACCACAAACCTTCCACGCCGGTGGGGCGCATACGACCATCCTGTAAATTTACAAATGGCGTATTGATTAATTGACGACCTAATATGACGCTGGAATTTGAATGATTGTATTTCAGGTACAACTCTTCGAGCCTGTCAATGTCTTTTTTGTTTTCAGGATCTTTAATGTCAAATAATGAAGACTCATAGCGATTATACATACCCGTTTCAGGATCAGACTTTGAAAAATCTGAAGATCCGATATTGAAAACATAAAAGCCGCTTACAGCCATTTGAAAACTATGAAATTTACCGGTTTCATACCTTAATCCACCACCCACTGCATTAGCATAATAATCAGTGAGACCACTTGCATTCTGGGAACTCATAAAAAAGTAACGGAAATGTCCATGAACTTTACCGGACTTAAATGCATACAACAAAGAAGATGTATCCAAAGAAGTTGATTTGGCCCCTTTATACATTTGAGCTTTCTCACTCAGTTCCTGATGCTGCGAAACGGCAGAATAGGTGACTGCCGCCGCCATAACAATTAATGCTAAAACTTTTTTCAAAACATGTCTATTAACTGATCAAAAAAAGATTGAGAAGTGTTTAAAAAAATCATTGAGTGATCTTCTGGTTTTAGTTTAATGAGGTAGTTTCTCCTGATAATAACCGTATATAAAAGTTCCTAAAACTGCAGAAAAAAATACTATTACCATCGGTATGTAGCCGTAACCTATGTTTACAACCATGGGGCCGGGACATGCGCCACTCAGCGCCCAACCCAGTCCAAATATTATTCCGCCTGCCAGATACCTTGTAATTGATTTGTCTTTGGGATAAAACATAATCGGGTTACTATGAAAATCACGCAGCTTGAATTTCTTTATTAATGCCACTCCTATAACACCCAATACGACAGCTGTTCCGATAATTCCATACATGTGAAAAGCCTGAAACCGGAACATCTCCTGAATTCTATACCACGAAATCGCCTCGGACTTTGCCATCACTATTCCAAACACAATTCCAAGCAGTAAAAATTTTATAAACTTCATTTTAAAAGATTAAGGGAAAAATTAGAAATGTCATAGTTAAACCACCAATAAAAAAACCGACAACTGCGATAAGAGAGGGCCATTGCAGATCAGATAGCCCGCTGATTGCATGTCCGGAAGTGCAGCCACCAGCATAACGGGAACCGAAGCCAACCATCAACCCACCTAATGCCAGTATCAAAAATCCCTTAATCGATAAAACACTTTCCCAGCTGAATAATTCGGGGGGCTGAAGCGATACCGGTGAACCGATGCCTAATTTTGCCAGATCGTTAATCGTTGCCTGAGAAATTTCAACGGGCGCGTCGGTAGATAAGTATTGCTTTGCAATCAGTCCACCGATTACTGCGCCGACCAAAAACACCAGGTTCCAGATCTGGTTTTTCCAGTTGAAGTCGAAAAACTTTGCCTTTTTGCCTAATCCTGCTGCAGCACATATCGTTCTGAGGTTGGAAGAGAATCCGAACGACTTTCCGAAATATAAAAGAAAAAACATGATGGCCGCGATCATTGTACCCGAAAACCACCACGACCATGATTGCGTTATAAAATCTTTCATGTTATAATTGTGATTGATTTAAATGAAAAGAAATAATGGGTTTGAATAAATGATTGATCAATTTCTCTGTGGCACTCAGGTGAAAAATTCCACCTTTGCCATGTGTACCGATACACACCATATCCATATCATTCATCTGATTAAAGTGGATCACACCATTTTCAACATCCTTATCATTTATTAAATGGCATTCATAATTTTCAATATGATTCAATTCTGCAAATTTTTTCATTTGTTTTCCTACTGCATCAAATTCATCAACTGCTTTTCCTGTAGTGATTTGAAGAAAATGTAATTTCACACCAAATGCCCGAATGAGCTTGTGCATCAAGGAGAGTTTCTCAATTACAGGATTAGCGAAATTGTGAACAAACAGAATGTTACTGATTGTCATCTCTGAACGGTCGCACATTAACGACAGCAATGGGACAGAAGATTTACGTGCGATAATCTGCGTTTCAGATCCGGAAAGTTTTTCCTTAATTCCCCATGCACCTTTAGTCCCCATTACCACCAGGTCAAAATGATTTGCAGCGGAAAAAGTCAGTATCGCATCTGTTAGCTTTCCCAATACAAGATGAGTATTGATATGGCTGCCGTAAATTGTTTTGAGATTTGCCAGCTTTCTGTCTGCTATATCTTTCTGTTGCGTGATAAACCTGGTATCTATTTCACCACATGTTTGTATAAGTCCGTCAGCATCTAATGAAACCGTATCCGGTACATTCATTACGTGCATGAAATGAATGTCCAATGGAATTTTTTCTTCCAGTTTCTTCACCATCAGATAGCCAAATTCCGCTTGTACAGAAAAGTCTGTAGGAATTAATATTTTTAAAGTGTCCATTGATTGTGCGTTTCTTTATATCATGCCTTATTACTTCAGCAAACGGTTTACATCTTCGTAAGTACCAGCGTTTATCACATTAGCAATTCCATTCTGTTTCAGAATAGCCAGTGCCTGTCCGCTTCTGTTTCCACTGCGGCAGAAAACAACAATATTTTTTTTGTTTTTGAACTTGTCAAGATTTGAGCTGACTCTGTCAAGAGGTATATTTATTGCTCCTTTCACGCTTCCGCCAGCAAATTCTGAAGGCGAGCGAACGTCAACAAGAAATGCTCCGTCATTCACTATCGTTTTCAACTCATCGTTATCGCTGCTTCCAAATAAATTTGAAAAAAAACTCATAATTGTATATTTAAAATTTTACAAAACTTTCTCCGGATTTTCATTTTTGGTTTCTTTCCGGTTATCTTCTTTTCTGAAAATGTTCAGTATTAATGCACCCATTACTGCTCCATAAATTGTACTGTTGACGGGGCTTGAAGTGATAGCACACGTACCACTATTGCATCCTATCTGTTGCCAGTATACAAACCCTATTGTGGCTCCCAAAACAACACCAGCTATTGTCAACACATTTTTTATTAACCATCTTTTCATCTTACTACAGCTTGATATGTCCGATTTACGCTATACGTTATAAGTTTTACGTTAAGCCAATACAGTGTCTGGCTATAATTAGCTTATAGACTTATTCACTCATTCACCTAAAAAACCTATTGAGACAAGTGATTATCAGAAGATCATTTTATCCTGATAAAATAAAGTTCAGTTAACAAGTGGTTCGTGATGATCGACCCATTCATTTATACCTCCGGAGAAATTATACACATTATTAAAACCGTTTTTTGCGAGTATTGAATAACCAATCGCAGCGCGGTCTCCACCCTGACAATGAATGAGAATCTTTTTGTCTTTATTCAACTGATCAAGGTTTTTAGCGAGATTTCCAACAAAAACATTTTTAGCTTTTGTTATATGGCCTGCATTAAATTCAGTCGCTTCCCTGAGATCAATTAACTGAACACCATTATTATGAATCATGTCCTTTGCTTCATCAAATGAAAGGATATTTGCCTTGTTGAGTTTTCCACCCTCTTCCGTCCAGGCAGCAGTAGAACTCACGTACCCGTACACGTTATCGAGTCCGATACGCATCAGCTTTCGAGTGAGGTCTTCTATTTCTTCATCAGCAGCAACAAGAATAAACCATTCATCATAGGATAGTATCCAGCCTGCCCAGGTAGCAAATGAATTATTGCCCTGGATGTTATAGCTGCCGGGAATAAAGCCTTCAGAGAATGCTGTTTTGTTTCGGGTATCAATCACCTTTATCCCTATGGCTACGGCATCAGAAAGTTCTTGAGATGACATTTTTTTTTGTACCGGCACTGTTGTTAGTAATGGACGATCGATTTTATTCAGTTTCTTCATCATGGCAAAATAGAGCGGTGGCTCAGGCTGATCTGCAAGCAGAAAATCTGTAAACCCTTTCTGATCATCTGCAAACCTCAATGCCCAGTTTCTAATTTTCTCATACCCAACAGTAGTAGACGGCACTGCGCCCAATGCCTTTCCACAGGCTGATCCTGCGCCATGACCGGGACATACCTGGATGAAATCGGGCATAGAAGCAAATTGTTGTACAGACTTAAACATCTGCGAAGCGCCGGCATTTGCAGTACCTGATATTCCTGCAGCTTTCTCAAGCAAATCGGGCCTGCCAATATCACCCACAAATACAAAATCTCCTGTAAACAACATCACTGGCTGATCAGTCGCGGAATGGTCTGTAAGGAGCAAGCTGATACTTTCGGGAGTATGACCCGGTGTATGAATCACTTCAAAACTGAGGTTACCCAATTTTATTTTATTGCCATCTTTTAAACCATGATGAGGAAATTCGTATTCCCAACCTTCTCCACCTTCATCTGACAAATAAAGATCTGCACCAGTTAGTGCTGCAAGTTCTCTTGATCCAGAAAGAAAATCTGCATGAATATGTGTTTCGAACACATGTGTAATCTGCATTTTACTTTCTTTCGCAATTGCGAGATAAGTGTCAACATCTCTCTTTGGATCGATCACCGCAGCTACTCCCGCTTTTTGGCAGCCTATAAAATAACTTGCCTGAGCAAGGCTCTTTTCATACACGTGCTGGAAAAACATAGTTAAAGTATTTTAAGTAATGAATTTGTAATGCAAACTTCGAACTTAGGTTGCAGGCCATCAGTAACATTGGTTACACATCAAAGAATTAACAATGCAAAAAAAACCTCTGCAGCAAACTGCAGAGGCCCACAACACCACAATCAACCCGAATTATAATAAAGTAGAGGGACAAACGTATGCTGTCCGTTGTAAATCAGTGGCTGCTATCTCTTTAAAACCACCGATCACATCTGCAAAATTCTCCCAGCCCCTTTGTTTCAAAAGTGAGGCAGCCAGCATACTCCTGTAGCCACCTGCGCAATGCAATACAAAAAACTTTTCCTTTGGAAATTCTGCAAGATGACTGTTAATTTGATTTAACGGAATATTAATAGCGTTAACCAGATGTTCAGCATCATACTCACTTTTTTTTCTTACATCCACTACAAGTATATCTTCATTTTTCAGCCTTCCCTCTAACTCCGGCGCTGTAATTCTTTTTACAGTATCCATCTCTTTTCCTGATTCTTTCCATGTTTTAAAACCTCCGTTCAGGTAACCAATGGTATGATCGTACCCTACTCTTGATAATCTGATCATACTCTCCTCTTCTTTTCCTTCATCTGCAACCAATAATATTTCCTGCTGAATATCTGAAATCATTTCACCCACCCATTGGGCAAAGCTGCCATCTATGCCAATGTTTATACTGTTCGGTATAAATCCCTGCGAGAAATCGGAAGCATCCCTGGTATCCAGGATTAATGCCCTGCTTGCGTTTGCTGTCAATTCAAATTCTTCTGCATCCATTCCTTTATGTGCCCTTTCCATTACTATATCTAAATTTTCGTACCCGTTGATATTCATCAAAACATTTTTAGGAAAATATCCCGGAGGCGGCGTGAGTCCGGTAAGAATGGCTTTTACAAATTCGTCTTCCGTCATTGGTTGCAACGCATAGTTCACCTTCTTTTGATGGCCCAGTGTATCGGTGGTTTCTTTGCTCATCATTTTACCACAGGCACTACCCGCACCATGATTAGGGAATACAATCAATTCATCATTAAGGGGAAGTATCCTGTTGCGGAGTGATTGATATAAATGTTTTGCAAGTTTCTGTTCAGTTAAATCAGCTACAACATGTTGTGCAAGATCAGGCCTTCCTACGTCTCCTATAAACAGTGTGTCGCCAGTAATCAAACCATGTTCTTTTCCATTCTCATCAATGAGCAGGTAAGTTGTACTCTCCATCGTATGCCCGGGGGTATGTATTACTTTCACTTTATAATCGCCTACATTAAAGACCTGATTATCTTCTGCAGTGATCGCCTCATATGCTGGCTTAGCACCGGGGCCAAAAACTATTTTCGCGCCTGTCTTTGCTTTCAGATCAAGATGACCGCTTACGAAATCAGCGTGAAAATGTGTTTCAAAAACATAGTTGATTTTTGCATTGTCGCGTTCAGCACGATCGATATATGGCTGAACTTCTCTCAACGGGTCAAAAATCGCAGATTCCCCTTTATGCTCAATATAATAGGCTGCATGTGCAATACATCCGGTATAAATTTGTTCAACTTTCATGATCCCTTTTTTAATGGTTATGATTAAATCTGTTATACAAATTTCATTTCCGCAGTCTTCTCACTGCGTCACAAAAGTTACATTGCTGCATGACACTCCTCATATCAACTGGTGAGCAATTTCATAGTGAATGAATGACTGTCTA